>JAGLHR010000552.1 GCA_023143415.1 Thiomargarita sp.
GTACACCAGAACAAGCGGGTATGGTGTTACGCATTAAACCAAAAGCACCAGTACATCCTATAGTTGCTTTTGGGGCGCAATTTTGGCGTGAACATAAATTAATGATGAATGGTTAATGGTTTCGAGGTTTGAGTTTTTTTTTCAAAAAACTCAAGTCGAGGTTAAAGTTTTTTCTTTAAAAAAACTTTAACCTCGACTCTCGAATGGTGAATGATTAGGTTTAAATCATCAATAGTTCGAACCGCTTTTTACGTTTAGGCGATTTTTAAATATATAACTTATTGAAATTTAAATATTTTTTAAGTTTATATGAAAAATATAAAATGCTATAATAACAAGAACAGAGCCGAACCATTGAATCATTGTTACTCAGGGCAACCACAAGGGATTGCCCCTACATAAGAATACTTTCGTCAGTTTTTGTAGGGGCAATCCTTTATGGTTGCCCTGAGTAGGGGCAATCCTTTATGGTTGCCCTGAGTAGGGGCAATCCTTTATGGTTGCCCTAAGTAGTTACGAATCATTAACCATTAACCATTATAAAAATGACTATTTTTTGTCAACAGTGACATTTTTCTGTCATATTTATTTATTAATAGATTTAGCTTTATTAGATTGTTTAACAATTTCATTATATTTTCTATCACCAGGGCGATAAAGTTGTGAAGCGTATCTCTCATTATAGAAATCTTCATCGACATGAAGTTTTGTATCCTCACCTCCCAATTCTCTCACAAAATATTTAAATAAAGGTTTTATCGGCAAAACGACAAAAGTCAGCATAAAAATGAGCCATAAAAAAAATTCGAGTTCAATCATTTTAAATGATCCTTAAATTTAGAACGGTCATTTAATTATTAATATTAATTATTAATAATAATTTCTAAAATCTTCAGAATTTCTAAAACTTTCGTAACTACTCAGCCCCTTGAAATTAATTTCAAGGCTAACAACGGCTGAGTAGTTACCATAAGTTTTATTTAAAACCTCTCTATACAAGCATTTTTTTTACAAAAATACAGTTATTTAAAATAAGTTGGCACATCATTTGCTTATTAATTAGGCATCTCCTTATGTGTAGTTGGTTTAACCTCTCGTCGTTTAGTTTGGCGAGAGGTTTTTTTTTGCTCATAAGCGACAGCGTGGTTTTTTCCCTCTGAATTGCTGATAAAGTGACATCGCTTTCCCCATAATTTGCTTCAAACGAACAATGCGCGTATCATGCGAAGGATGGGTAGAAAGAAATTCAGGCGCTTGCCCTCCCCCACTCCGACTCATATTTTGCCATAAACGAACACTTTCTCTCGGATCAAATCCCGCCTGTGCCATTAAATATAAACCCAATTCATCCGCCTCACTTTCATGAAGACGGCTATAAGGCAAAAGAATACCCACTTGCGCCCCTAATCCTAATGCCCCCATCAATACTTGTCCCCCTTGCGTTTGCGTATTACTGAGTACTTGAATCAGTGCCAAACCTTGTTGCAAAGCCATCTCTTGGGAAACGCGCTCATTACTATGATTAGCAAGGACATGTGCGATTTCATGTCCAATAACAGCCGCTAACTGATGCTGATTCTCAGCAATTTTCAACAAACCTGTATGTACACCCACCTTACCCCCCGGTAATGCAAAAGCATTGGCGGACTTATCACGAAAAACCACCACTTCCCATCGCTTCACTGGACTATTGCTGACTTTAGTCACTGCGTTAGCAATACAAGTCACATAGCGATTAACGTTACGACGAGTTTCTATTGTTTTTTTCTGCTTGAGCGTTTGAAACGCTTGGTTACCCATTTTGTCCAATTGAGTAGGGGAAACCAGATTGAGTTGTGTACGCCCTAACGGCGATGTCGCACAACTAACTAAGATGAAAAGACTTATTCCTATCACAATTAGCTTTTTTAACATATTCTTTGCCCCCTTGATAATGGTAAAATTAATAGTAAATGCGAATTAAGAGTTGAATTTTTTTTAAAATGGAGTTTGAGGTTTGTCAGTCTGCCCAAAATTTCAGCGTTGGATTCCTATTTTAACTCTTAATTCGCATTAGTAACTACTCAGCCTTGAGATAAATCTTTTCGAGGTGTAAGTACTCAGGGCAACCACAAGGG
>JAGLHR010000553.1 GCA_023143415.1 Thiomargarita sp.
AGTTACTGTTGTCAGACGAAAAACTTGATCATCGAGTTATATACTCAATGCGGGCATAAATTTCATTTTTTTTCTTGAACTAAAAGTAGTACAATTTTAGAGGACCAACCTAAAAGTGATTTGAACAAGCACATAGAAGCCTATTTTCATGATAATCCACTCGCCACAGAATGTTGTTTGAACTGTGATTAATGTAATAACAAATCCTCACAAAAATCATTAAAATCATTAGAATCACAGTTCAAACAGCCGCATTGGCACTATCCTTCACTCAATGGTCAAACTCCGTACTTCGTTGAAGGCTTGATCTTGTTCACTTGTCCTCACACGCCAGAGAATCATTTCATTTTCTTATCTTGGCTCTTACTCCACCCAAGCCGAATCTATAAAGTCCAAATGGATGGTACTTTGACCAAATAAGTCGATATCCTCTAAGGCATAGTAATAAGTGACTCCCGACTCGACATTAGAGTCTATGTAAGAGTAAGAAGAACCATCACCTTGGGCTTTAATGAGTTGGTCAGTCAGCCTTATTACCGTTGAATAATCACCGTCTATCCAGTCTTCGCCGGTGGCTCGCCAAATGTGGAAACCGGCATTGTCGATTTCCGTGGCAGTTTCCCATTCTAATACCACCTTACCATAATAACTTGTAGCAGTGAAGGATATGAGCGTGATGGGAGTAGGAGGACAAGACTCCAAAAAAGTATCGCAACCCAAAAGAAAACAATACCAAGAGCCTGTCCAACAATAAGTAACTAAACGATAACCCCAACAACACGCTCCCGCAGAGACCCTTTCGTAGGTACAGCCTTGTGGTGAAAATAATAAATCTTCTTCAGGTAGTAAGAAGCTTTCCTTTGCTTGTTCAGCTTGGTTTTTATATTCGCAAAGTAATGATTTATTTGGCAAAGCATTAATCAGTTCTTTAGCCATACACCACTCTAAATCGGAACTTTCACCACCCTTTGCAAGTTCTTCTGTATCAACACAATCAGATTCAACTAACTGTTCAACAAGATTCTGGGTATAAAAGTCTACTTTGTCGATATCAACCGACTTACCCTCATTCACGCCGCAAGTGTCTGCATGTACAGACACATGAGGTATCACTATCAATAATAGAAAGAAAAGAACTAAGCTTCTCCACTTTTTTTTAGGTTTATTAATCATTATTCACCTCTGAATAATAAAATTTGGAGTGGACTCAACAATAATACTTGATAATATCACATTTGGGCGATGAGGTTAAATAAAGGCAAGATCATTAACCCATTTGCCAAAGTTCAAGTTATCACCATGTTGATTAGAATTATAAGTTTACTGATGTTATTTTCAAAAAGACTCGTCAAATCAGCAACTCAATTTTTATCCAATGGGAAAGTTCCCAGCTATAAGGGAGTTCAAAAAAATAATTTTCCCAAACGTCAATTTAAGGAACCCAGTTTCTCAAAAATAATGTTAAAATGTTTGCTCCTTAAATTAGCCAAGAGTTAAAACGCTTGGCTAAAAGCTAAAGTAGGCTAAAGCCAGCTAAACCACTCAGTCTGCTTTAGCAGACTTTAGCTTTTAGCCTTGAAATTTATTTCAAGGCTGAATCATTTAATCTCATTATTCATTTCAACCGCAACCGCAACCCTGGATCACCAAACAAAGTAAACATTTCCAGAATATCTTTGGAGACACCAAAATTGGTAACCGCAGCGATTTTAGCCAGAGTAGTCAGAGAGCCCAGTTCCGTTTCTTTGTCCTGAAACAGACGTTGAAAAAACTCATTAGCGAGAATTTCATGTTCGTAGGTATAGCCCATCCCGCTGGAGGCCAACATGCCAATAGCCCCTTTGCCATCCGCTTTGAGAAAGGTCTCCGCGAGGCTATCAGTGGTGCCTCGAAACGGGTGATAATAGGAAAACCAGCCGTTTAGGCAGTTCAGCGCGACCACAAAAGTCAGTTTATCGGGATTGTTTAACAACGCCACATCTTCAAAATTAAATTCTCCCGTCCACAAGTTGAGGCTGCCATGGCCAGTGTAATTGGTCACAACCGCGCCGGCGTTGATGGCTTGAATAATGTCCTGCGTCGCGGCTTTTTTATCACCCACATATTCGCGCAGATAGACCCGCTTGGGGGTATAATCCGCTAAATGTTGTTCTATCAGCCGCTCGGAAATCTTTTCAAAATCCCGTGTATCATCATCTGTCACAAAGAGAACATTGCGCTGCCAACCATCCAATACTGCTTGTGGATAGTCAGTCAGTTTTTTGACCACAGCATCCAGTTCGGTTTGGGTTCTAATCGGAATCCGCCCTAGAAACATATCCGGCAAAGGATCGTCACCGCTGACGCTCACAAACCAATTGTCACTGGCGGTTTCACCAATCTCGTTGGTGTGAAAACTGTGGGTGGGTATGTAGTTAATGCCATGCCCCAATTCGTTTAGGGTATCCGCGTTAGCATCGCCCACCAACAGCACATAACTCGGGCGGGGCGCAGTATAATTTTCATAAGCATAAATCAGAAAATCCTTAATTGCCTGCGGATCAGGCAAACCATGATTAAATTCATCATAAATATCCGACACCGGCACCGCCATGACTTGCACTCCGCGATCCGCGACGAGATTTTGTAGCGCGTTAATGTCAAAGCTATCGTGATAGATGATAAAATAATCCGCTTGATTGCATGGGGATTGAAGCCTCATGCTAGGCACGTCAATGGTGATCGTCGGTTTCAGTAGATGTTTTTCAGCAAGGGTTAAAGCGTAGTATGCTTGGTTGCCGTCCAACTTATCGCCATACTGAATCTGATAACCACCTGCGCAGTTCGCCGACACTGTCGCGCCCAACAACGGTACGACTTGTAGTGGTTCAGTGACATCCAGCACTAACAAATCGGACTGAGTAAAACCACTGACTGTCAAATTATATTGCCCCGAACCTGTCGTATTGAATCTCAAATGATCCTGAACCGCAGACATCCTAGCAATGTAATCAACCTCCAGCCAATTGACATAAAGGATATCCGCCGTAGCTCCAGTATCCCCGGCTGAAACGAGGGAAACGGTATTCTCGCCATCAAGCAGCATAGCTTGTGGGAGGCTGACTTGTTGCAGAAAAACGGTTTGACCATCCCACTGGGCATCATGGATTTCGATACCATTGAGCAAAATTTTAGTGTGGTGATCGGGATCAATCGCATGGATATCCGTTTTGCCTTGCAACATCACGCGGATGGTTGCGTTTCCTTCAGTTTTGGCCAGATTGTGTAATGTGATTGGCATATAGAGGGATTCTCCGGCATGGAGTTGTTTCCACAACAGATGATCCCTATTTATGCTGTCAGACATCCGTGACCAGTAGATATTGTTTTTTTCAAGATGTGCTGTTTGTGTGAAATCGATCAACTGTGGATGGGTAGGTGCTGGACTGCCCTCTTTAAAGTTGATTCTTGTCCCTCCGTCTGGATTAAGTGTGAGCCAATAGACATTGCTGCGAGTATAAAGCCCGTTTGCAGCAATGGCGTAAAAATACAATACATCACCAGGTCCAAAAATGCCATCTTGCTCGCCAGCAATAAAAATAGAGACAGGTTTGCCTTGATGAGTCATCTGAATTTGGCGTGCATCCAGCACCGACACATCCAACCCTAAAGCAAAAAAGTCGGCATAACTGATCGCATACACGCCCGTTTTTTCTATACGAATTTTTAAAGCTGGCAGCGGAGACGGGCAGGGGGTTTCTCTTGCAGTGCTGCGGCGCAATACCCGATTGCTAGTCGCATCATTAATCAGCAAACGATGTAACATTCTGTCAAATTGCGGCGAATCTTCCACCACAGGCGCGATGACATTGGCAGATCGTGTTTCATTGGAAAAGCGGACTCTGACACGCAACCTTTTGTAAAGTTTAATGGTTTGTTGAACGGGATTATGCTGCACAGGAAAAAACTGGATTTGCGCTACCTTTTGTTCGCGGAGATAACCAATCATGCCGATTTGGACAGGGCTTGCTGGCTGCTCGTTATCAGACTGATAAATTTCCTCCTGTTCGTGATATCTATATGTCGGTTGATTATTATGTGAGTTAAGCGCGGGCGCAGGTGGCAGCAAAATGCCAGACAGGATTTCGGTGTTGCTCTCTAATATTTCCAATTGCAACTGGCTGCCCTCAGGCACGGCAATTAATGTGCCCTTGAATGGCAGTTGGGGTTTACCAGGTTCATTGGTGTAGCCTGTGCCAGCGATCTGTATGGCTTGATACGTGTTGCCTGACAAGTGTTTTTCGGAGATCACCTGCTTAGGTATTGTCAGTTCCAAGGTGAGCGATTTGGCACTTTCATCAAGCAGCGTTATCTCTGCCAGCGATTCGGCATGACTTGGAACAATGGACAGTTCAAGTAAAATGACAAAAATTGTCCTAATAAACAATAAGTTATAAAAATTAACCGAAAGCATTAATAATCTCCATTGTCTGCTCTAAATCAAAAACTTTAAGAATTTGCAGGGTCAAATGCAATATCGAACAATTTCACTACCACGCCAGTTTCCAATGAGTCGAAAATGCCACATAGAGTATGGAAAGGCTTATTGCCCACCATTTCAGTCTTGAGATTATCATTGAAAAAGTCTTCTCCAATAATAGTCAGTTATGTGTGTATTTATATATAGTTGGGTAATATTACAGCGTCAACTACCTAAACTATACGCCTACCCCTCATAACCAACGATGGTAAATAGGGGATATACTTTATATAAGGGCCATTTTTTTAATATCAAGTCCTTTTTGAAAAAAAAATTTTCAATGTGGTTGATAATGTGACTTGAGCAATGATGATTGACGTGACCGAATTTTTATCTCTGCCCTCATATTATCAATTGTTAAATCATCATTCGATCTCATGTTGAATTAATGTTGCTAATCATTCAATTGACAATAATGAACTTTGTACAGGTTTTATAATTAGTTGATTTAAATCACTTTTCATGGTTAGAATCAGAATTTTCAGAATTGAAGAATTAACAGAATTTAAAACCTTTTGTGTTTTCGAGGCTAAAGTTTTTTTTAAAGAAAAAACTTTAGCCTCGAATATTATGAAAATTCTGATTCAAACAATAAAAAATGTCCTGTACAAAGAATTATTGTAACTACTCAGGGCAACCATAAAGGTGTGCAGCCTACAATTCAGGGCAACCATAAAGGTGTGCAGCCTACAATATTCTTATTCCGACTGACGAAAAAATTTTTATGTAGGCTGCACACCCTTGTGGTTGCCCTGAGTAGTTACAAAGAAATTTAAGTTGATGCCATTCTACCTGAAAAAATTCAGATGACAATTATCCAAAATGTTTAGTCCATTGTTAGATATTGAAAAATAACGCTTTTTTTGAAAAAAATGATCTCATTTTATCAATATAAACAAAATTGATTATCATGAATTGACCATTTTGTTTAGTGTCAATTGACCATTTTGTTTATTGTCAGTAAATTCTTGCCATCCATCACTCAACATTTTTGTCTATTGACTTGCTGAAGCTAATTTCTACTCCGCCTTGAAACGAAGTAACGGGCGATAGCCCGATCAATTGATTTCAATGCGGATTACTCATTTTTCTCATCCCATTGAATCAAAAAAAAGCCCCAAGTCAAACGACTTGAGGCTTTAAGTTGATTTGGGGAAGGGGTGTTTTGAGGTTTTACCTTTTTGCCTGCCAACTATTGGTGGTGGGCAACCACGTTGCCCACCCTACATGGCTATTTTACTATTTTATTTTGATTTAACAATATAGCTTGAAAAACAATGGCTTTAAGCTGTACCAGCTATATATTTTAGTATCGTTGGAAGTAGTAGTAAAGTACCAGTTATACCTGCGGTACCAAGAAACATAAATCTTAAGAATTTATTTCCCTTTTTTATACCTACACTTGCTCCGTAATAGCTACCTAATATCGCCCCCAAAATTAACCCTGGTGCCAGTGACCATACAACATGTCCCATAAAAATGTGTGCAGCTGCACCAACACCATTCCAAAAAATGCCATTAGCAGCTAAAGTCATTGCGGTTGCGTGTAATTGATCGTATTTTAACAACCATAAGTAAATGAATGTGGTAAATACTCCACTTCCTGCGGATATCCACCCTGAATAAAAAGCCGCTGGAACGAATAGCAATGTTCCAATTAACAATACTTTTTTCGATAACTTCTTAGGATCAAATTTCTTTGATATCTGTTTTTTTAACAAGGAAACCGCAACCATTCCTAGTATTACCCCACCAACGAGTGGTTTCATAATTTCTTCTGGAATTGAAGCCGCGAACCTTGTACCAAAGACCACAAATGGTAATCCGATTATTGCCGTCCACCAAAACACTTTCCAGTCTATTAATTTTTCTTGGGCATATCGCGTTGTAGAACCTATCCCAATAAATCCTACTGCTAACTTATGGCTGGCTAATGCATTAATAAATGGCAAACCAGTAAATAATAAAACAGGCAACAAAATCAATCCAGCACCACCGCCCGATAAGCTAGAAAAGAAACAAGCTGCAAAACTAACAGCAAATGTTAAAAGAATAAAATAAACATTAATTTCAGGTATTTGTTCCATTATATCTCTCTTTTCGCTTATTTTGCTATAACTAATTGATTATAAATGAAGTATATTTTTAAACGAAACAAATTGCCATTTTATTTTTACTTAAAAATCAATGTGTTAAATAAAAATAAGCGAAAGTAGGGTTATATCAAACCAATTAAAAAAAACGATTGTTAATGACAATTTTAGGCTGTTATATGATTTTTTTCGCATTAAAATAGGGGACAGACCCCGTTTTTCCCAATCCATTCAAATTCGACAGCCCGATGCCTTCGCACCTTGGGCAATATCTGTCATAAAACGATACGCGGGGTGATCACCAGGCGCAGAAAACCAGATCGTCTCATTTCACGCCCACCATTTCAGCTTTGATACTATCATAAAAAGTGCTTAAAGGGTTTTCCAATTAAAAGTCAGTTAAGTCTTTATATATAGTTGGGTAATATTACCGCATCAATTACCTAAACTATACACCTGCCCCTCATAATTTACGATGGTAAATAGCGTATGTACTTGATATAATAGCCAATTATTTTATTTCAACCCCTCTTACAGGACGATTTTCTATAACTCGACTATCTCGTTTTTGATGTGATTTAGCTTTACGACAATTTATTTTTGACAGTCAATTTTTTTAACCCAAAAGCCCAACAACTTCAGATAGCAACTTATGGCTTGGAAAAGGTAGAGGAACAGTTAGCGGTTTTTGATGACTTCTCATTTAAAATGAGAACAGTCTCAATCATAAAAATCACGTTTTTTACAGGAATGGGTGTATATTTATAAACAATTGATTTTACATGAGTTTTTATTTAACGTTTTGCCAAAAATCAAAGAGCCAGCGTAGGGTGTGTAATCCACCTTTCCTCAATGAAGACGAAAATCAGCCGTTATCACCGCTTTTCCAGTGAGATGGGGTAATTGACTCATGCGAAGACTGAAACCTTTTGGATGCCTATAAATTCATTAGACTCTATGTCTGTCTTGCTAACTTCTAAACAAAGTAAAATAGCTTCTTTAATGCGCTGTATTAGTTCATCTAAAGATTTGGCTTGAGTATGGCAGCCATGTCATGCTGGCACAGACAAAGTCACCTTCGCTATCTTGCTCTATTACCACGTTAAATTTTCATGTTAAACCTCATTATCCAATTATCAATATTCCACCGATTTCATCACGAAATAATTGGTGTTAGAGTTGAAAAATGGTGGGTTTCCACTTCGTTCCTTTCGAGGCTAAAGTTTTTTCTTTAAAAAAACTTTAGCCTCGAAACCACCCTACTTTACTGACAACACGACGAGTTGAAACAATATTTTTTGAAATTTTTTGTTTGTCATCATCTTTATCTGAAAAAGCATAAAGAAAAATATTTGAATCAATAAAAAAGCTATCTTTCATTCGCTTCATCTCTTGAAAAAAAACTGACTTCAGCAGGTATATGCCTTGGGTTATTTGTCAATTCCTCAATAAAATCAACTTTATCATTATTTGCACCAGATAATGCATCAATCTTATGGGAGTCTTGTTTCAAGATCGCTTTAGACTCTGTTATCTGCGCTTCTTCTGTCACAATAACAATGGGCACTCGACTGGTTTCGGCAATTGGAAGTGACTCATCTAATAATAACTGATGCTGATGGTTCACAAAACCAGTTGTCTCAATCGTTTTTGCCAGTAACATATTTTATTCTCACCACAGTCTAGCTAGAAAATAGGGATATACTTTATTATAAGGGCCATTTTTTTAATATCAAGTTTTTGAAAATTTTTTTTCAAGGTTGATAATGTAACTTGAGCAATGATGATTGACGTGACTGATTTTTTATCTCTGCCCTCATATTATTAATTGTTAAATCATCATTCGATCTCATGTTGAATTGATGTTGCTAATCATTTAATTGACAATAATGAACTTTGTACAGGTTTTATAATTAGTTGATTTAAATCACTTTTCATGGTTAGAATCAGAATTTTCAGAATTGAAGAATTAACAGAATTTAAAACCTTTTGTGTTTTCGAGGCTAAAGTTTTTTCTTTAAAAAAAACTTTAGCCTCGAATATTATGAAAATTCTGATTCAAACAATAAAAAATGTCCTGTACAAAGAATTATTGTAACTACTCAGGGCAACCATAAAGGTGTGCAGCCTACAATTCAGGCAACCATAAAGGATTGCCCCTACAATATTCTTATTCCGACTGACGAAAAAATTTTTATGTAGGCTGCACACCCTTGTGGTTGCCCTGATTATGTTGTAGGGGCAATCCCTTGTGGTTGCCCTGAGTAGTTACAAAAAAATTTAAGTCGATGCCATTCTACCTGAAAAAATGAAGATGACAATTATCCAAAATGTTTACTCCATTGTTATATATTGAAAAATAACGCTTTTTTTGAAAAAAATGTTCTCATTTTATCAATATAAACAAAATTCCTTATCATCACTTGACCATTTTGTTTATTGTCAGTAAATTCTTGCCATCCATCACTCAACATTTTTGTCTATTGACTTGCTGAAGCATATACAAAATGCCTATTTACTTAGATGTTTGATGTCGGAAAAATAATTCGAGCCAATTTGAGCCTGAGCCCTTTAATTCTCAAAAAAAACGGCTGAGGTTTCCAAAATGAGTTATCAAAAAAAACGGCTGACTTTTCAAAAACCTCATCGGTTTCAAAGGTTTAAATCAAAAAAAACCACCCTCACCTACGCTGCTCAAAATCATCTGGCAAGAGAATCTCGGATTGAGAGGTGCCACAGAATATCTCTGGTTTTGGATTCCCTAAGACTGAAGCCATTGATGGAGAAAATTGAACCAATGTTTCGGCATCAGTACCGAAATAGACGGTCGATTCATTCCTCATCCTGCCCACAACTAATGGATAATCACGACATCCCACCATTAACCATTTCTCTTTCGTCACCAATGCCATGAGGGTAAAATGCCCCTTCAATTTGGTCATCATCTTCTGCATTGCATCAACAGGTGAAAGTTCACCGTCTGCTAAATAATGGTGAAGCAGACAAGAGAGCGTTTCCGCCCCGTTATTTTTGGTATCAAACTGAACCCCATCAGAAATCAATTTCTCCCGTCTTTCAGAGAGATTCTCAATAACGCCGAAGTACGCCACGGCAATATGCCCTATTGAATAGATGGGCATCACACCGTATTGGGGTAAAAAAAGGGGGGTTGGGCGAAAAAAAGCAATACCCAAACCGCCGATGGGGGGCTGCCAATCGCTTAACAAGTCAGACACATCCAATGAGCACCGAGATTGAATGTACTCGTTCTTGAGTGTACATATCACTAATTCGAGTCGAGCGTGATCTTTTGCTAAGACATCACGTAACACTTGAAAACGTTTCAACGTGTTCTCTGTTGCGTTCCAAAAACCAAAAATGCTTTCATTTATATTCATACCAGTTTCCTAAGAATAATAAAAAGAAATGAGTATATCTTTTTTTAGGAACCCGGTCTAGTGTTGCAAACGATTATTCGCATTTTTATGTCTAAAAAACCATTTTTTTGATGGCCCTTTGATTAAGACACGCCTAAGCAGCTAAAAACGTGGCAGCCCGGTGATTTTGCTGATGAAAACCGGTGATTTGAAACCCGCCTGTCGTTGTGCAGTTGGTTAAGTAGCGAAGCAGAAATAATTGGGGTTAGAGTAACAATAGCTGGGTGGGCAACTTTGGTGCAACGGCAAAACGTTAAAATACCAAGAGATTTACTCTGAAGCAGATGATGAAGAAATGGGATTAGCCGTGGAATGATGAATGGTTTTCGAGGTTTTCGTTTTTTGAAAAGAAAACCTCGAAATGAAAAAAAGTCAAAAATGTCAGCCATGTAGGGTGGGCAAACGTCTTTTTGTGTGCAACGGCATTTCACGAGTGTTAATTATTAACTGATGTGACGCAAGG
>JAGLHR010000554.1 GCA_023143415.1 Thiomargarita sp.
TTCCAAATCTAAAGGTTTGGACTCCCAAATCTAAAGGTTTGGACTCCAAATCTAAACGAATCCTGTCAATAATCCGTTTCATCCTGTTCAAAAAACAAAAAAAATACGGAAATACGAACAATAATAACCTTACATCCTATATGGTTATATCCCAAAAAAATCGCGCGGCAAAAAAAAAGTGCAATAGTGCTAAAGCGCATAGTGCTAAAGCCGCGCAGCCACACGAAAACCGATATTCAGGAAGCGGTAGTCCGAACTGAACCTGTTGCGGTTGGCGGTACGGCAGTCGTCGGGATTGTCGATACACGAGCCGCCACGCAGCACTCGGCGACTCTTATCTGCACCGGTTTCCCAAACTTGACCCTCATCAGGTGCATTTTTGTAGTTCTTATGCCAAGGATCTGCAACCCATTCCCAAACATTGCCTACCGTATCATATAATTCAAAGGGATTGGCTGCAAACGAACCGACAGGTGCAATCTGTTTATTATCCCAACGACTGCCACAACCATCACAATTAGCCCGATTTTGACCAATTTCATTTTTCCACCAATATTTAGTCTTCGTACCCGCTCGCGCGGCATATTCCCACTCCGCTTCAGTAGGCAAGCGATATTCTTTCCCGGTTTGTTGACTTAGCCATTCGGCATAAGCGACGGCATCATTCCAACTGACACAAACAACGGGTTGGTTATCGTTTTGAGAAAAATAGGGGTTACGCCAATTATTCTCTTTCTTCTTTCCCAAACTGTCATCATACACATAACAACCATCACCTTTTTCAGCCTCCGTTTTATAACCAGTGGCATTCACAAATCGCCGAAATTCACCGACAGTTACTTCATACTTCCCCATCGCAAATTCACTCACAGACACCTGATGCACTGGTTTTTCATCACTAGCACCACCGCCCTGAATATCGCCCATCTGAAAACGTCCGGCGGGGATTCGTACCATTTCTTGACAGAAACCACCGTCTTTTAAGCGATCACGGAAAACGTTGCCGGCTGATAATGTTTCTTTATACGTTTTGTTATCCAATCTATTTTGCAACTCAGCAATTTGCTTTTGTAATTCTTCACTCTCTATACTCGCGCCTTTTTTGAGATCAATATAAATGTCTTGTATCAAATAGAAAGAAGCAAGAATTGCCATTACTGAAGCCAAGAAAGTCAGAAATTGATGCTCTTTGAAAAAATCTGAAAAGAGAGCACCGCTAGTTGCCACAAAAATAACGGCTAATATGAATATTTTTAAGGTTGCCATGATATTATCTTTAATACTCGCCAGTAGAGGTAGGGTGGGTAGGAACGAAGTGGAAACCCACCATTTTCAACAACGGTATGGTGCCGTTTCACTCCTACCCACCCTACCTGACTGAAAGCGACTATAGCAGAGATTAAAAATCGTCTTGTTAATTTCATGGTTTTTTAACTCCTATAGTAGAGTAGAGGTAGGGTGGGTAGGAACGAAGTGGAAACCCACCATTTTCAACAACGGTATGGTGCCGTTTCACTCCTACCCACCCTACTTGACTGA
>JAGLHR010000555.1 GCA_023143415.1 Thiomargarita sp.
AACCTTTAGATTTGGAAGTGTTTGAGATTTAAGCGAAATCATCCAAATCTGACGGTTTGGATTCCAATAAATTTAACTTAATGGCAGTGCGCCAAATATACTGGCACAATTTAATATGGGCAAATACGTTCATTAACGAATTAAGAAATTGACGTATCTTCTCAAAAAGTGCCCAAACCTGACAGGTTTTGGAAACCTGTAAGGTTTTTTCCACAGAATTTAGAGAAGATACAAATTGACTATAAAAGAGTCTATGCTAAGATTACAGCGTAAGGATTATGAACCATGCCTTCATGATTGGCAGAGGGTGTAAAATACTCAGACACCTACTTCTGCTTAAACAAGCCTTCCTTTTTTTGATCTAAGTCGTTACGAAAAATTGAATGTTGCATATCTATAATTTTTGGAAAGGAACTAAAAAGTGCATAAATTAAGTTTATCGCTTGCATCTGCATTTATTTATATGCTCCTTGCATCAACAAGTGTCGTGCAAGCTGAAAAAGATATTAATACTTATGGTCCCACTAATAAGGGTGATTTGCTTTGGAATATTGCAATTCAAATTGCTCCCCCTTCTATTAGTCGCTATAAAGTCATATTGGCTTTGCAGAAAGCTAATCCTCACGCATTTCGTTTTTCATGCAATATGGCTTCTTTAAAAATTGATGAAATATTACGCATCCCTACGCTTTCAGAAATGCAAATGATCAATGAGAATGAAGCGGTTAAGGAAGTCAATCGACAACAGAAAGAATGGAAAAATCGCCACAATAAACCCATTGTTTGCCCTCCAGTAGAAACGCGAAAACCTGCAATCGCTGAAACCACTGAAACCACCACAGATACTAGCAAGTTTGTTGCTGAAATTCCAAGCACTGAAATCAAAGATACTGACAAACTTCCTGGCAAAACTGAAATACTCACAGAGGTTAAGTTACCCGTTCCCTCTCCAAACCCTCCCAGTGATATTTTGATCAAAACAGACAAGCTGAATTCTAATACAGTACAAGAAGAGTCTGTTGATAATACACTTGTTACACTTGTTTCTGATGAAGAGGCAGATTATGCTAATAAAGCGGCTTATAAGGATATCCTAATCTTTTTTAAGAATTTTTTTCAGATGATGTCTTCATCAACGATGATTATTTCTTTAATAGCGATTTGCGGATTGCTTATTATCTTGATTGCCGCCTTCTTACATAAATATGCCAAAGATAAGAGTAACGAAAACGATATTCCAGAAGAATATAATTTTCATGAACCCATTGACGAAATGCCTTATTATAAAAATGCGAATTAATGATTCGGAAACTTCTTTAAAATCAAATGATTATTGGAGTACAACGCTTTAGCTTTGTGATTTGGAGTACAACGCTTTGTGATTTGGAGTACAACGCTTTAGCTTTGTAAATTGTCCAAAACACGCCCAAAGCTGAAGCGTTGAACTCCTATTTTCACTCTTAACTTTGTGATTTGGAGTACAACGCTTTAGCTTTGTAAATCGTCCAAAAAACGCCCAAAGCTGAAGCGTTTTCGAGGTATTAGTTTTTTTTTCAAAAAAACTAATACCTCGAACTCCTATTTTCACTCTTAATTCGCATTACTAAAGCAGTAGTTACTAAAAAAACTTTCGCCTCAAATGTACTCCAATTTTAATTACATTAATAATTGATAACTAAACCAACTAATGAAAAATGATCGTTTTTTACGTGCCTTGTTACGACAGCCTGTTGATAGGACTCCTGTATGGATCATGCGTCAAGCGGGGCGTTATCTACCAGAATATCGTGAAACAAGAAGTCGCGCTAAGGATTTTTTGAAATTGTGTAAAACACCAGAATTAGCTTGTGAAGTGACAATGCAGCCATTAACACGATTTCCACTTGATGCTGCTATTTTATTTTCAGATATTTTGACTATTCCTGATGCGATGGGATTAGGTTTACACTTTAGTGAAGGGGAAGGACCTCGTTTTGAAAGACCTTTACGGAATAAAGTACAAATAGATAATCTGGCCATACCTGATCCCAATGAGGAATTGCGATATGTTATGGAAGCAGTGAGTTTGATTCGACGTGAACTTGATGGACAAGTACCGCTAATTGGATTTGCTGGCAGTCCATGGACACTGGCAACTTATATGGTTGAAGGAGGCACAACAAAAACGTTTTCTCGTGTCAAAGCGTTGATGTTTGAACAGCCAGAAGCTATGCACATTTTGTTGGATAAATTGGCACAAGCTATTACTGCCTATCTGAATGCACAAATCGCTGCGGGCGCACAGGCAGTGATGATATTTGATACTTGGGGCGGCATTCTCACAACTCGTGATTATTTGACATTTTCTTTAAATTATATGCAAAAAATCATGCAGGGTTTGACTCGCGAATATGAAGGACAACGAATTCCTGTGACTTTATTTACTAAAGAAGGGAATGAATGGTTAAAGAATATTGCGGCGACAGGTTGTGATGCAGTCGGTTTAGATTGGAAATTGCCTATTAGTGTGGCGCGGGAGCGCGTTGGTGATCAAGTTGCGTTACAAGGTAATATGGATCCGTGTATTTTGTACAGTTCTCCTGAGCGTATTCGTGAAGAAGTGGCCACTATTTTAGCCAGTTTTGGACCTGGCAATGGACATGTGTTTAATTTAGGGCATGGTATCCATCCACAAATTGATCCTGAAAATGTCAAGGCATTTGTTGAAGCTGTACATACTTTAAGTGCGGTTTATCATCAATAAATCTAACGGCGTAAAATTTATGAAAAACAAACTTATTTTGGCTGCAAAAGGTTTTTGCATGGGGGCAGCTGATGTCGTTCCTGGTGTCAGTGGTGGAACAATGGCCTTTATTTTGGGCATTTACGCCCAGTTACTCGCCGCTATTCGCTCTTTTGATGTGGTATGGTTGCGACATTTGTTTAAGTTAGAATTTAAACCTGCTTTACAACGCCCCCATTTTGGTTTTTTAATCCCACTTGTTATTGGTCTTTTTTGCGCGTTACTTTTTTTTACGCGAGTTATTCCTTTACCCGTTTTATTACATACGCACCCTGAGCTAATTTATGGATTATTTTTCGGACTCATTATCGGATCCATTATTGCGTTGCTGCCAGAAGCTAAACGATTGGATATATCGGCGTTATTTTTTTTAAGCATTGGTACCCTTTTGGGTTGGTTTATTGTTAATTTAGTACCTGTTAATACGCCAGATAATATTTGGTTTATTTTTCTGAGCGGTTTTTTAGCCATTTCAGCTATGCTATTACCTGGGATTTCAGGTTCATTTATCTTATTGATTTTACGAAAATATGATACGATATTGAACGCAATAGGCCATTTTCAATTTACCATTTTAATTCCCTTTGCTTTGGGTATGATTACGGGATTGATTATTTTCAGTCGATTGATTGGTTGGCTTTTAACACGTTTTTATCGTGCCACTTTGTTGATCATTATTGGCATACTTATTGGCTCATTATGGGTAATTTGGCCTTTTCAACTTCGTCAATATATAGAGGTTCATGGTAAAGAACGTTTAATCAGTTCTACTCCCTATTGGCCTGATGCGTTGAATGAGACAACTATACATGTATTGCTTATGATGTTGATAGGTTTAGGATTGGTATTGATTATTTATACGTTTGCAAAAAAAAATGAACAGTAGCTAATGACTGAAAAAATCGCTGAAGCACAAGAAAAATATTCAGATGATATTAAAATCGCTGAACCACAAAAAAAATACTTACCAGAACGTTCAATAGTCAGAATTACTGACATGCCAAAAGAAGAACGCCCTCGTGAGAAATTATTGCTGCGTGGTGCTGAGGCATTAACGAATGTAGAATTGTTAGCCATTTTTTTACGTGTTGGTGTGAAGGGTAAAAGTGCCTTAGATTTAGCCAAGGATTTGTTAGATGAATTTGGAGATTTACGCAGTCTATTAGGAGCCGATAAAAAACGATTTTGTAAAGCTAAAGGTTTAGGCGATGCCAAATATGTCCAATTAAAAGCTTGCATCGAAATTAGCCGACGCTATTTACGCGAATGTTTGGAACGTGGCAGCGTTTTATCCAATCCTGATGATACACGTAATTTTTTGATGTCGGAACTGAGTGGGCGGGATTATGAAGTATTTGGCTGCTTATTTTTGGATAATAAACATAGGGTTATAAAATTCGATGAGCTATTTTATGGTACGATAGATGGCGCAAGTGTTTATCCGCGTGAAGTTGTTAAACATGCTCTACAGCATAATGCCGCTGCCTTGATTTTGGCACATAATCATCCTTCTGGAGTGGCAGAACCAAGTCAAGCAGACATTTCTATTACACAACGTCTAAAAAAAGCATTAGATTTGATTGATATACGAATCTTAGATCATTTAGTCATTGGTGATGGTTATTGCGTTTCCCTTGCAGAAAAAGGGTTAATGTAAAAAAACGGGTCACTACTCAGGGCAACCACAAGGGATTGCCCCTACATAAGAATATTTTTATCAGTCTTCATAACTGATGTTACGCAAAGCTATTCTATGCTTAGAAATTCTGATTCAGAACAATCGGATTTCTTAAACATCTTGGAAACATAGTACGTAACATCAGTTCATAAGAATATTGTAGGGGCAATCCTTTATGGTTGCCCTGAGTAGTTACAAATTTTATTTTATAACTCCATTTAAAACAATTTAAAACAATTATGAAAGCTAAAGTTCATCCCTCCTATCACGATATTGCTGTCACTTGTAGCTGTGGTAATACATTTAAAACCCGTTCAACGATAAGCAATGATTTACGTATTGAAGTTTGTTCGGCTTGCCATCCGTTTTATACGGGTAAACAGAAAATCATTGATACTGCTGGGCGCGTTGATAAATTCCGTCGTCGCTATGGTGCGAGTAAAATTCAAGGCTAAACGCTTCAAAAAAAACGTTCGCCTCGAATCCGGTTCAAAATCCTTTGGCGAAGGTATTATTGATTGAACTTCAATTTAAATCATCGTCGCCAAAAAGCAGGTGTTAATAATACAAGCAGGGTAAAAATCTCTAAGCGAGCTAATAACATGGCAAAACTGAGAATCCATAATCCTGTATCACTGATGTCACCATAAGTCACGGCAATGTTTCCTAAAGCGGGACCTGTCATATTTAATGTCGCTGCAATGCCGGAAAATGCGGTCAGATAATCTACGCCTGTTGCTAGAAAGAGCAGGGATAAAAAAACGTAACTGGCCATATATAACAAGGCAAATCCCCAGACAGCTTGGGCGACATTGTCGGGTACTTTTTTTTGACCAATTTTGACCACAATGACAGCATTCGGATGAATCAAGCGCATGATTTCACGAATGGCTTGTTTATACAGTAAAATGAGGCGAATCACTCGAAAACCACCCGCCGTTGAGCCGACGCAGCCACCAATAAAACCACTGCCTAAAATTAAAACGGGTAAAAATAAGGGCCATACACTAAAATCAGCGGTGATATAACCTGTGCTGCTGATGATTGAAATGACTGCAAAACTACCATAGCGTAATGCGGTCCAAAAGTGCGTATAAACACCTTGCCACATTAATACGATCACTGTAATTGCGATGAGTACCAAAACGATGTTAATAAATACACGCCCTTGAATATCCTGCCAATAGTGCTGTAAATCCTTTTTATGCCATGCGACAAAATGCACTGTAAAGTTAAGGCTGCCCAGAATAATAAAGATCATCGCAATGATTTCTATGACAGGGCTATTGTAGTAGCCTAAACTCGCATCATGGGTGGAAAATCCGCCTGTCGCCACTGTTGAAAAACTATGCCCTATGGCATCAAATAGCGTCATGCCCGCTATCCAATAGGCGATGGCACAGGCAAACGTTAGGCTAATATAGATATATAACAATGCTTTAGCCGTCTGTCCAAGGCGGGGTGTTAGCTTTTCATCACGCATTGGTCCTGGCGTTTCTGCCTTATAAAGTTGCATTCCGCCAATACCAAGCATAGGCAATACAGCGACAGCCAATACGATCATGCCAAGTCCCCCTAACCATTGCAGTTGTTGGCGATAGTACAATATAGATTTAGGTAGGCTACCCAATTGATTGATGACTGTTGCACCTGTTGTAGTAAATCCAGATACGGCTTCAAACACGGCTTGAGCCACTGTCATTTGATAATTGGGTATCAGTAAAAACGGTAATGCGCCTACCACACTGAGAACAGTCCAAAACACGGCTGTAATCATAAATCCATCGTGTAAATGGAGTTCTTTTTTCTTATGTCTGGCTGGAAACCAACATAAAACACCTATACCAGACATCACAAAGAATGCAATGATAAATGCCCTTAATCCCTCATCTTGATACCATAGCGACACAGCCATAGGAGGCAATAATGTGAAACTAAATGATATGAGTAAAAAACCAAGAATACGTTGTGTTACCGATAATTGCATATTTAAATTAATAATTAATAATTAATAATTAATAATTAACTATTTGTCATCTGCGATTTATTTGGAATCCAACGCTTCAGCTTTGGAAATGGTATCCAACGCTTCAGCTTTGGAAATGGAATCCAAC
>JAGLHR010000556.1 GCA_023143415.1 Thiomargarita sp.
ACTTATGACTAACGATGAGAGCGAGAGCTTGGGAACGAGGGATAATTCATCATTCACCATTCCTTGGCAATTGAACCGTTATTGTTGTACCCATTTCATCCGAGGTTTCAAGAGAGATATTTCCGCCCTGTGTTTCTGCCATTAATTTGGCTGAGTAAGTCCCTAATCCAGTGCCGCCTGCTTTAGCTGCTGTTGCATACTTATCAAAAAAGTGATTGCGAATTTGTTGGGGAACACTGCCTTGATTGTGAATACGGATAGTCGCCATTTCTTTTTCATCAAGTTTAACCGTAATAGTCGCCTCTTTTGGTGACGCTTCAATGGCATTTTTGAACAAGTTGGCGAACATGGAATAACAGAGAAGTTCTTCCCCATAAATTAAAAAGGTGTCCTCTTTAGTAACAGGTTGATTATTCAGCAGAATTTCCACAGACAATATGTGAATTTTCGCTTGAGTCACTATTTTTCTGATGAGATGCAAAATGTCCACTTGTAGAGGGTGATATTGGTAACTCCCTATTTCCATTTTATAAAGATTAAGAGAGTTGTTGATCATATCCAGCATTTGATAGCCGGCTTCTTCGATAATCTTCGTTAATTCTTCTTGTTCTTCTTTTAAATCATCATCGTCCATAAGGAGTGAAGCGGCACAAATAATGCCATTGAGTGGGTTTTTGAGATCGTGACGGGTGATGTGTTCTACATCTTCACGCAAAGCGGCGACTTCTTCAAGGGCAAGATTTTTCTGCGCCAACTCCTTATTGGCGGCTTTTAATTCCTCGTAAGCCCGTTTTAATTTCAACTGGGTTTTTACCCGTGCGAGAGCAATAGAATTACTGATTGGTTTTGTAATATAATCAACCGCACCCATTTCAAGCCCCTTGGCTTCATCTACTTCCTCGCTCAGTGCTGAAACAAAAATAATTGGGATATGTTGCGTTTTTTGTTCAGTTTGGAATATGCGGCATATTTCATATCCATCTAAGCCCGGCATCATAATATCCAACAAAATCAAATCAGGCGGTTCTTCATCAAAAGCATGTACCAGTGCCTGTTCCCCATCTTTTGCAATAAGTATTTCATAGTCCTCTTTCAGAAGGTTTCCCAATGTTTTGAGGTTAACTGGTTCATCATCAACAATCAGGATTTTATATTGTTTTTCAATCATTTTTTTTTCACTTGGGCGGTTATTTTCAAAGCTAAAGCGTTTTCGAGGTTTGATTTTCAAAAAACTCAAACCTCGAACTTCATATTCGATTCCAAAAATATCCGATAATTTATAATGACGAGGTTTTAGTTTTTTGAAGCAAAAACCTTAAAATGTGTCGTAAATTTCAGCAAGCACCTTTTGTGCTTTTGCAAATTCAAAGCCATCAATTTGCTCTTCCAATTGGCGATAAAGCACTTGCAAATCCTTATTCAAATGGTTTTTGATATTTGGTAGTAAATCTGCTGCTAGAAAATTTCCATCCTCTAATAATTTCTCCAATTCTTGCAACAATGGCATGAGTACAGTAATGTCTATTTCTTCATCAGTCAATTCTTCTTGCTCAATTTTCAGGTGAGCAAGTGTTTTCATCGTATCCGTTGCAACGGTTTCAAAAAACCTGAGCAATTCTGGGGCAATTTCATTACCCGTTCTCAGCGTCATTTCTATCGCTTTTGATGCGCCGAATAAGTTATTGATGCTAAGATTTCCAGTAGCTCCTTTGATACTATGGGCTAAACGCAAAGCCGTTTCATATTTACAATTTTGCAGGGCATCATTTATTTCTGTGATACTGTTTTGATAGTCTTTATAAAAATCGCAGAGCAATTTATGGTAAAGGCTACGATTGCCACGTAGTCTTTTTAGCCCAGCGGCTATATCAATGCCGGGCAACTCATCTGGCAATGAGGTAAAATGCTTAATATCCTTACTCTCAGGAGGGATACTGGAGAGTTCGCATTCCTTTGGTTGTATCCATTTTTCTAATGTGTTAAACAATTCATCTATATCAATAGGTTTACTGATATAATCATTCATGCCAGCTGCGATGCTTTTCTCCTTGTCACCACTCATGGTACAGGCTGTCATGGCAATAATGGGTAATTTTTTATGCCTTTCTCGAATGAATTGGGTTGTTTCATAACCGTCCATTTTTGGCATTTGTATGTCCATTAACACTGCATCAAAATCAGCTTTGTCAATCATAAAAATAGCTTCTTTGCCATGATTAGCAATTTCCACCACTAAACCTTCGCTTCTCATTATCTCTTTGACGAGTTTTTGATTAATCAAATTGTCTTCAACCAATAAAATCCGTGCGCCCTTAAGATTTTTTTGTGCAATCTCCTTTTGCTGAGATTGAGAACTTTCTTCCTGCATTTTAAGGAAACCAAAGTTCGCTGTGAAATTAAAGGTGCTTCCCTCCCCTGGTTTGGTGTTCACCCAAATTTCTCCTCCCATCATTTTTGTCAACTGTTTGCAAATAGCCAGCCCTAATCCAGTGCCACCGAATTTACGAGTGATAGAACTATCAGCTTGTGTGAAGGCATCAAACAAATAGGGAATTATATCTTGGGCAATGCCAATTCCAGTATCTTGAATAGAAAAATGCAGCGTCACTTGTTCGTTTTCAAGTGCAACTGACTTGACATTAATAACAATGCTACCTTCTTGGGTGAACTTGACGGCATTGCTAGTCAGATTAATAAGAATTTGCCCCAGGCGTAAGGGATCACCCACGAGCAGCGGGGGTACGTCTTCCTCTACCTTTAAAGATAAGTCTAGCCCCTTCTCTTCACTCTTTATACCTAACAGGTTATAAACCTGTTTTAACACTTCATTCAAAGGAAAGGGGATGGAGTCTATATTCAACTTACCCGCCTCAATTTTTGAAAAGTCGAGTATGTCGTTGATAATCCTCAATAAAGTTTTAGATGAAGCGGTTATCTTCGTTAAATAATCTTGTTGCGTGAGCGTTAAATCTGTTTTTAAAGCCAATTGTGAAAATCCAATGATGGCATTCATGGGTGTACGAATTTCGTGACTCATGTTAGCCAAAAATTCGCTCTTAGTACGGTTAGCCATTTCGGCAGATTTTTTGGCTTGACGTAGTTCTTCTTCTATCAGCTGACGTTCAGCAATTTCGTATTGGAGTTGTTTATTCTTCCTTTGTAATTCATTTATCCGCTCAACGACTTTTTTTTCTAATGAAGCATTAAGTGTTTCTATCTCCTTTTGATGCTCTTGGATAAGTTTATCATGAGCAAAATATTCAATGGCTTCATTGATGACAATAAATAATTGTTCCTTATCCCAGGGTTTAGCGAGATATTTGTGCAAATTTCCTCTATTGATGGTACGCTCTATTTCTTCATTGCCTACATGTCCAGATAATAAAATCGTTAAAGTCGCAGGGGATTTGATATGAATTTGCATCATCAATTCATCGCCTTTCATACCAGGCATCAAGTAATCGACAATGGCAACGGGAATTTCCAGCCCTTCTTCCATCAATTCATTGATCACTTCCAATGCTTCTTCACCACTTTCAGCCGTTTCAATATCATAAAAATCATCAAGCCTTTGTTGCAACTGCTCTGTCAAAGCATTTAAAACGATATTTTCATCGTCAATACATAAAATAACCGGTTTGTTCATAATTTATTAAGTCCTGTTTTGATAGTTTGTACGAGTTCTTCTTCTCTCCAGGGTTTAAATAGACAAGCATGAAGATTTGCCGATTCTTTTGCCAGTTTGATGGCTTCTTCGTCTGCTTGCCCTGTCAGCATGACTTTAACAATATTGGGAAATTTCTGATGAACTTTGGTTAGAAATTCATCACCTTTCATGCCTGGCATTAGCCAATCAGACACAATAATGAGAACATCGACGTTATCAGTAACAAGCTCTTCGACGACTTCAAATCCTTCTTCAGCCGTTTCAGCCATCTCATAAATATACTCCTCACCCAACCGCTTTTCAAGTTGCTCGACGAGGCTTTCTAAAACAATTGATTCATCATCAACACATAAAATGGCTTTTTCTTGCATATTTGCCCACCTTTTTTTATTAAAAAAAGTTGTAAAACGCCCAAAGCTGAAGCGTTGAACTCCATTTCCAAAGCTGAAGCGTTGTACTCCTATCCAAAGCTGAAGCGTTGTACTCCTATCCAAAGCTGAAGCGTTGAACTCCAAAAATCCCAAAGCTGGAGTACAACGCTTTAGCTTTGTACTGGAGTTCAACGCTTTAGCTTTGTACTATCGTTTATTCAAAAACACCCTAAAAGTCGTACCTTTTCCAACTTCACTTTCAACTTCAATTTGCCCTTGATGTTTATCAATAATATTTTTAACAATATCTAATCCAAGCCCACTGCCTTCACCACGCCCTTTAGTTGTGAAAAACGGATCAAAAATTCGCCCTTTAATATTATCAGGAATGCCGCAGCCCGTATCCGTGAAACTGATAATGACTTGAGCGGCTGAGTCAATGATTTTAATGCTCAATATTCCTTTATATTCCATTGCCTGAAGCGCGTTGTGGATAATATTTGTCCACACTTGATGAATTTCATCAGTATAACACCAAATGGGAGGCAATGTTTGATATTCTTTGATAAGTTCTGTGCCTTGTTTAATTTGGTTATGGTAAAGCGTTAAAACCGTTTCAATACTGTCAATAATATCCATTTCCGCTTTTTCGCCATAAATATCCTGATGTGCAAATTTTCTGAGCGCGAAAACAACTTTTGAGGCTTTATCCACTGCCAAAGTAATGTTGCCGCTATTTTTTTGTAAAGAGACAAAATTGCGAGCGGCTTTAACAATAGAAATCGCCTCCTTTTCTTTCAATAAGGGCAACAACTCTTCAAGAGAATTACCAATTTTCATGTAAATCAAAATATCGACTATTGTCGTTGCCCCTTCAATATTTTCGCTAGACAGCCTATTGCGGAGTTGTCGCTTGAAAGCCCTTTTTTCTTTAGAGCTTAAATCAATTGGGGCTACTTTAGACTTCTCCAATAGGCTCATAAATAATTTGAAGTGATTTGCATTATTGGAAATGGATTCTAACAGTTGGGGCAAATTAGCAATTGCGTCGTCGAAAGAACTTAATATGTTGTCGATAGAAGCCCGAATTGCGCCCAGCGGCGTATTAATTTCGTGAGCAATGCCCGCAATTAATTGCCCTAAAGCGACTAACTTTTCTGATTGAATGAGTTGAGATTGGGTTGAACGCAAGTCTTCGATAGCTTTTTGCAACGCATTTTCTGCCCCTTTACGAAAGACAACCTCTTGTTTTAACTGAATATTTTGCGATTCAATCTGTTTTTGTGTGTTTCGCAAAGCCAGGTGCGTTGCGACGCGAGCCAATACTTCTTCCATTTGAAATGGTTTTGTAATGTAATCCACTCCACCGACAGAAAAGGCTTTTACTTTATCAAAGGTTTCGTTTAATGCACTGACAAAGATAATAGGAATATCGCGTGTTTCTTCATCAGCTTTTAAATGTGTACAAACTTCATAGCCATCCATATCAGGCATTTTGATGTCAAGTAAAATTAAGTCGGGCTGTTCTCTTTTGGCGATTTTGATAGCCATTTTTCCGTTGATGGTAGAATATACTTGATAACCTTGCTTTGTGAGGGCGGAATTAAGAAATTGTAGATTTGCTGGGGTATCATCAACGATGATAATGTTATTTTTTTTGGTCATTTTATATTTTAATTTACGGTTCCAAAGCTAAAGCGTTGAACTCCAATCTAACGTTACTCTAAACCTGACGCTCGATCAGGCTGCCAGTTTTCTCGTTACTCCAAACAATAACTACAAGGATTGTATATAAAAAGGGATTAAAAACGCTAAACAAGGATTGTCTCAGCGAAGGGGTTAAAAACGAGCATCGATCCAATCCTTTC
>JAGLHR010000557.1 GCA_023143415.1 Thiomargarita sp.
AAGTATATCCCCTATTTACCATCGTAAATGATGAGGGGCAGGCGTATAGTTTAGGTAATTGATGCTGTAATATTACCCAACTATATATAAATACTTAACTGACTCTTAATTATTGCATCACCATAGAAGTAAGTTTATGACATTAAAGCCTATTATTCACGCTGGCTTAATTTTATTCCTTTAATTTTAGGTAGGATTAGTGTGGTTTCCAGTTTCCAAGCTCTTCTCACGCTTGTAACGAGGAAAAGATTTATCTGAATATGTAGGATATGTCATTTTTTTAAACCGCTTTTTTAAAAAAGCACTTATATATCAATTTGTTAGGACTATAGAAATGAAATTAAAACCTTATTTACCACCCACATTGAATCCTATTTCAATGTTAGGTTTTTTCTTGAGGTTGAGTTCGCTACGTTGCATGATAACTCGTAGTCAGATGGCAAGATTTATGTTTGTCTTGTTTAGCATTTTGTGGCTAACTCTTTTTGCAGTACGAACATCTGTGGCAATTGTTGGCGATGGCTATGCAGATGTTGTGTTAGAATTTTACGACAGTGAAACTGGTCCCATTCCGGGACCTTATGGTGGAACAGATCTAGAAGGCCCTATTGAAGTGAACTTAAATGTGGTGCTTGGAAAGGAGATGAGCCAGAACCCTTCATATTATGATTTTCTCTCTCTTCCAACGGGGTCATTTGTAACAGTTGGATTTACAGATGAATCAATAGTTGATCGTCCAGGAGATGATATTTTCATAAAAGAAATAGGGGCTGCTTATGAAACAGCTAATGTATTTATCTCTTCCGACGGTACTAATTTTACGTTTTTGGGAACTGCCAATGGTGGTGCTACAACATCATTTGATCTAAAATCAATCAATTTTACTGCTAATGTTTCAGCAGTCAAGATAGTAGGACTTGATGATTTTGGGAATTCCCCTGGTTTTGATGTGGCATATGTTCAAGTACTACCTGGGAGTATTGCTCCTCCCATCGTCACTAATGAAGAAGCGTTAAGAACCTATCTCGAAAGTGTCAACGGTGTTGAATTAGTTAATATAGAAGATAGAAATGTTTCTGTCGTTATTGCCGGAGAAACGTATAGGGGCTTGCTCGCTGAACAAGTAACGCCAGGGACATCGCTTAGTAATATTGTTGTTGAACCCATTGGTGATCTCAATAACGATGGTAATGAAGACTTTTCAATCACTTATCCCAGTGGTGATAAGCAAGTATTTTATTATTATGGGATTCTTGAAGAACCATCTAATCCTAAATTAGCAGTTTTGCTTGGACAAGTAACAGAGCGTGATGGTACAGCACTGTCGGAAGTTATTATCACCGTACTACTCAATCACCAAGAATATGATAAAACATATACCTTGATTGACGGTACATTCTCCCTAGCTGTGAATGGTGGCGAGCTTTTTACTCTCAAATACAGCAAAGATGGTTATTTATCAGCTCAACGTAAAGTAGATACAGAAACTCAAGGTTTCTTTTGGGCTGATGATGTGGTGCTGACACCGATTGAACGACCTCAAGGGCCAACTGTTGATCTCAGTGCGACGAATACTGAACCCATGCAAGTAGTACAAGAGCCACTAGTCGAAAAGGATCGTCCGTCACGCCAAGGAACACTATTTTTTCCGCAGGGAACAACAGCAACTCTGGCTGATGGTACTACTCAATTAGATGTGTCAATCACGGAATACACCGTCGATGACGATGACTTAGCTGCCATGCCAGTACCATTGCCATCAGGTAGATTGCCATCAGGTAGTGATTATGCTAGTGGTTATACTTATGCAGTGAATATTAGTGCTAATGGTGAAACCGATGTGCAATTGAGTCAGCCCATTCCTTTTTATGTCGATAATTTCCTTGGTTTTCCTATAGGTACTACCGTACCACTTGGGCGATTAGATGAATTAGATGAAAATGATGAAAATGCCGAATTAGAATGGGTGCCAGCTACTGATGGACGTGTGATCAAAATCTTGAGCATTGATGAAGGTCTAGCCACTTTAGATACCAAGGGTGATGTGGCAGATAATGACTTAGACATTAGCGAGCCAGAAAGACTAGCAATTGCTAATCAGTTTCAGGAAGGTGAGACATTTTGGCGTATAGTGATTGATAAATTAGGCGATTTTGATCTCAATTGGCCCTTAAGAATCCGTGATGGATTAAACGTAGAAGAAGGAGAGATCACAAGTACAGCTAGTAAACTGTTGGATATTGATGAAAATCCTTGTGTTAAAAGTGGCTGTATTATTGAGGCGGAACGCCAAGTTTTAGGCGAAATTATCCCTGTTGTTGGTGTGCCTTTTAACTTGAACTATCGGAGTAGTCGCACTTCTGGACGCTATGCGAGTTACCAATTAGATATTCCATTGCAAGACAGTTCTGTGGATACGCCTAAACGCATCAAGTTAGAAGTGAGTATTGGAGGACAAAGAATTAGCAAGGTTTTTTTTGATAAGTCCCCTGATAAATCCTTAGACGAGCAGCCAGACGGTCCGTTGAATACTCCACGTTATACTTATGAATGGGATGGTAAAGATGGTTATCGCAGTCTGCATGGCCAAGGCCGTCATAAAGCCACTGTACGCATTGGCTACGTCTATAATGGTGAATACGAAGTACCACCAGAAATTACTCAATCCCTAATTGATAGTGATGCTATCCAATGTTCTACAGAAAACCTTGATAACTCTGATGAACCCATTGGCAGTTTTGGGTGTATTGAAACGACTAAAGACCCGACTAAAATCTATAGTAGTATTCCGGCACGGCAGGAAGTCACAGATTGGCATAAATACACAATCAACATTAATAGCTGGTTCCCGCGTAGTACGGGTTTAGGTGAATGGACGATTGATATTCACCATGTTTATGATCCCAATGGTGAAGTGTTATATCTTGGTAATGGCGGGTTAAGACAAGTTGCTCCCATAAAGCAAAAAAATGGCAAAATCCTTATTGCTTCTGAGGATGGTGGTTTAGTCTATGAATTTAGTGAGACAGGTAGTCACTCGCGTACTATAGACAGTTTGACTAATCAGGCCATCTACACGTTTTCTTATGATGATGACGATTATTTAGTTAAGATTGAGGATATTGATGGTGACATGACCACGATTGAACGTGATGCTGATAAACCGCTGGCTATTATCGCGCCTTATGGACAACGCACGGAATTGACTTTAAATAATGGCTATCTCGCTAAGGTCAAAAATCCGGCGGCTGAGATTCATCAAATGGTGTATACCGCTGATGGACTCTTAATCCAATTTACTAATCCACTCGGCAATGTAGCCAATTATACTTATGATGCTTTTGGCTTGTTGCTTGAAGATACGGATTTTGCTGGGGGCGGTTGGACGTTAGCACGGACTGAGAATGAGAATCCTGAAGAAAATGGCTATCTCGTTACCATGACTAGCAAAGAGGGCCGTGTTTCGGGTTTCAATGTTGCGACATTGGATGATGGTATTTTCCAGCGCGTGACTAGCGCACCTGATGGCACTAAAACTATTGTTACGCGCGAAACTGAAGATAACAATAAGTTCAGCACCAGTGAACGAGCCGACGGTACCACAATCACTCTCGAAGAAGGCCCTGAACCAGGACGCTTTGGAATGCAATCACCGTTACCGACCAATTTGATGGTGGAGACTCCCAATCGTTTAATTTCAATCATCACCACCGAACGGATACCAGAACTGGCAGATGAAAATAACCCGTTAAGTCTCCAAAAACTGACGGAAAAAGTGACTGTCAATGGTCGTACCAGTTCCAGCGTTTATGATGTCAGCGCAAAAAAGATGACTGCGACCAGTGCGGCTGGCAGAGAAAGCGTTTCGTACCTTGATGACAAAGGGCGGGTGATTCGGGAACATACCCCCCATTTAGCGGATGTTCATAGCAGCTATGATGAACGAGGCCGCCTTATTGAAACTAAAGTAGGTGATGGGTTAGACGCGCGAACTGCTACGATTAGCTATGACGAAAATGGTTATATCAGTAAGGTGACTGATGCTTTGGATCGTGAAGTCAGTTTTGTTTACGATGCTGTCGGTAGAGTCACTACGCAAGTTTTGACCGATGGACGGGAAATTCGTTATAGCTACGATGCCAATGGCAATGTGACGAGTATAACGCCGCCGGATCGTCCAGCCCATGATTTTGCGTACACGCCAATGGACTTGCAGAGCCAATATACGCCGCCGGCACTGGCCGATGTGTCTGAACCGCA
>JAGLHR010000558.1 GCA_023143415.1 Thiomargarita sp.
ATGTGAGCAATGTGACAGATATGTCTTCTCTGTTTTTTGGTGCAACTGCTTTTAACCAAAACCTAAGTAGTTGGAATGTTAGCAATGTGACAACTATGTCTAAAATGTTTGACGAGGCAACTGCTTTTAACCAAAACATAAGTAGTTGGGATGTGAGCAATGTGACAGAGATGTCTTATATGTTTTCCGGGGCAACCGCTTTTAACCAAGACATAAGTAGTTGGGATGTGAGCAATGTGACAAATATGGGTGGGATGTTTAACGCTGCAATTGCTTTTAACCAAAACCTAAGTAGTTGGAATGTTAGCAATGTGACAGATATGTCTGATATGTTTAAGGGTGTAACACTCTCAACAGCAAACTACGATGCACTACTTGTAGGATGGAATAATTTAGCACTTAAACCAAATGTTAGCTTTCATGGGGGTAATAGTAAATATACAGCTAGTTCAACGGCAGAAACTGCTCGTGCAAATATGATAAGTAATGATGGTTGGACAATTATTGATGATGGTGCATTGAAATTAGCCCAAACGATAACATTCACTAATCCGGGGAATAAAAACTTAGACGATACATTAACTCTTGGAGCAACCGCAGACAGTGGATTAAGTGTCAGTTATCTCTCTACCACAACCCCTGTTTGTACTGTTAATGCTACTACTGGTGATGTAACCTTGCTCAACATTGGAAGTTGTAGCATTACCGCTTCACAAGCAGGCGATGCAACTTATGCCGCAGCACCTGATGTTCCACAAACATTTACCGTTAATGTCGCTCCCCCGCCCAACGCGCCCACGAATTTAAGTGGCAGTGCTTCTAAAACCAAAATCAATCTCTCTTGGACTGATAATAGCAATGATGAAACGGGCTTTAAAGTAGAACGAGATGGTGCTTTAATCACAACCACTGCCGCCGATGCGAACAGCTACAGTGATAGCGGTTTATTCTGTGGCACGACCTACAGTTATTCTGTCAAAGCCACAAATGCCAATGGTGATTCCACCGCAGCAACGACTAGTGTGAAAACAGAAGCGTGTCTAAGTGTATTCCACGAACTGACGGTAAATAAAATCGGCAATGGAACCATAACCGCCTCCGACGGTATTAACTGCGGCAATGATTGCGAACAGGAATTTTTATACCAATCAGAAATCACCTTAACCGCAACGCCTGAGACTAGCTGGATATTCGAGGGTTGGACTGGTGATTGTAACCGCAATGGTACGGTGACGATGGACAGTGATAAATCCTGTACAGCCACCTTTATCGAAGGTTATCCTTTGAATATTGTCGTCACTGGCAAAGGCAAAATCAAAACGGCAACCCAAGAATGTCAAGAGAAATCTCAAGAAATCATGGCACTCAACGCAACCACCACTCTAATTGCCGAACCAGAAGTAGAATGGGTATTAGACAGCTGGTCTGGCGATTGTGATGATCAAGGTCATGTAGAGATGACCAGTGAAAAAACTTGTATCGCCAACTTTATTCCAGACCCAAATATTCCCAATGATGGTGATGGCAACGGTGATGGTGCCCAAGATGTTGACCAGCCTCATATTATCTCTATGCCAGATTCCGTTTCCGGTGAATACATAACCATAACAATTGATGAAAGCGTTAATCTCACTGAGATTTATACTGATTTAGCGGAAAACCAATTTGATGAATCAATCGAATTTCCGCAAGGTGTTGTTTATTTTGAGATAGAAGGCTCTGAAACCGATGTCACTATTTACTATCATGGCTTGGAAACTATCTATAATCCCTCGTTCCAAAAATTTGGTACCACGACACCGGGCGATATAAGTACAATCGGCTGGTACACAATGTCCAACGTCACTTTTGGAATGGTCACCATAGGCGGTAAAAATGTCGTCACCGCTCAATATCATCTCAAAGATGGCGAATTAGGTGACAACACAGGCGTTGATGGGCGTATTATTGATCCGGGAGGTATTACGACTTCTACTGATTTTGATAATGTCATCGGTCTCATCACTAAAACGGAGAACGTATCGACGAAAACCGGAGAAGCCACTCTTATAGTCAGTCGGAGCGGACGGGAAGGAAGTGTATCGGTTGATTATGCGACAGCCAATGGAAGCGCGATTGCCACTCAAGATTACCAAACGACTAGCGGTACCTTGACTTGGGAAAAAGGTGAACGTGCGGATAAAACCATCATTGTGCCTATTCTTGCGGGAGCAACGACTGGTAGAGCCTTCACGATAAATCTAACCAACTTAACCGTTAGCGAACCACAAACCGCCGTGTTAGGGCTTCAGAGCACGACAGTCAATATTTACAGCAATGTGATCAGTTTTGCTGCGGCTAACGAAAAAATCTCCATCCAAGCTGGCAATACTGATTTGGTTGTGAGTAGAAGCGGTGAGCATAATGACGTATCAGTTGACTATACCACTGTCAATGACACCGCTATCGCAAATACTGACTACCAACCCATCACCGGCACACTCACTTGGAAAGAGGGCGATAATGCGGATAAAACCATTAGTCTTTCCCTGCTTAACGAAGCCATGATTGGTAAAGCCTTAAATGTGGTTTTAAGCAACCTAACCGTTACTCACCCCCAAACTCAAGTTGCGGTAGAAGACGGTATTTTAGAGATAAATACGGTTGCCGTTACCATTATGAATGAAGATGAAAATGTCATTGGTTTCACTTCCAGAGCTTATAATGCTTTAAAAAAAGACGGTGTCGCGACGGTAACGGTCAAACGTAGTGGTGATATTCAAGGTGAAGTCGCCGTCGATTACTCCACTATTGATGCCACTGCGCTCGCTAATCAAGATTACCAAGCGACAGAAGGCACTCTCACTTGGGCGAATGGTGAAAATGGGGAGAAAACTTTTACCGTCACCTTGCTTGCGGGTGCCACGTTGGGCAACTCTTTGCTAGTCAGTTTAGATAATGTGAACGGAGCAAAAATGGACATGAGTATGGCAGTGTTGACTATTCGAGAAGACTCAGAAGACGAGCCACCACCCACTGAGGAAAACACTAACCAAGACACTTTAGTGAATGCCACTACCAATCCAGGAGACGTGATTAGTAATGTGACGTTACAAGGAGAAATAGATAATCAAGCAACTCTTCAAGATGTCAATATTGCTCTTGATACGACCGTCACAGGTGGTAAGCTAGATGGCACAATTACCAGTGAAGGTGTTATTAAAGATGTCACGATTAAACCAACAACCATTATTTATGGTGGTTACGCAGCAGGTACTATTTACAACGAAGGCATTTTGGTCGCAATAACTATTAAAGAAGGTACGGTAATTATCGGTGGTATTTTGATTGGCCCAATTAGAAATAAAGGGACTATTAAAGACGCGATTTTGAGAGGGAGTATTTCTGGTGGTTATTATGATGGTGTCGTGGTTAATAGAGGTTTGTTAGCTAATGCTAATGTGATGGAAGGGGCAAGGATTATTGGCGGGCGAATGACAGGCTCTTCCATCAATAATGGTACGATGATTGATTTCACAATTACTCAATATGCCAGAGTCAGTGGTGGGCAATATTCTGGTGATATTGACAACAAAGGTACTCTAACCGACGCCACTATTTTGTCGGGTGCAACCGTCACGGGTGGTACTATAAACGGTAACATCAACAGTGAAGGAACATTGCAAAATGTTGAATTAACTGAAGATGTGCAAATACGCGGGGGTAAACTGGCTGGCAAAATCAGTGGTGATCCAGATAAATCCGCCCAAATTGGTGCAGTAGAAATCGCTCCTCACACCAAGTTGACTCACGTCCGCCTCAGTCCAACAGTGCAATTGCCAGATGATATTGTTTTAGGCTATGGAGTCATTTTACCGGCAGAACCACCAACCTCAGAAGATTTTGGCCTACCAGCAGAGGAGATTGCCGAACTTGATGCTGAGAGAATCACGGAATTAGAGCCAGAGGTCTTCGGTACGCTTGACGCAGATACCGTTGAAGCAATACCTGCCGACGCTTTTGCAGCGGTTGGTCCTGAACAACTGGCTCATTTAGAAAACGAATCGGTAGCCGGAATCACAAAAGAGCAGTTTGCGGAAATGCCGATAGAGGCGTTGGGCGGTTTAACTTCCGAAAATATGGGCGGTTTGCCAACTGAACTCGTTGGAGAACTGACTCCAGAACATCTAACGGCTCTTGACAAAGACGAATTTCAGGAGATGCCGAGCAAAGATGTTTCTAAGCTCTTCACTAACTTAGATTTAGACAACATCAGTCCGCAAGATGTAGAAGAACTCCTACCTCCTGGTTGGGAACTTAACCCAATAACGGGTGCTTTAGATGCGCCAGTCGGTGCAGAACTGTCTTTTCAGAGCCTGCCCCCCTCTGACTTACCCTCTCAAGTCACGTTACCTACAACGGCAAATCTCAACACTGGACTCGGTATTGACGGCAGTGGTCCGACTTTGTTAGAAGGCACCAAACGTTCTTTGGAAAATGAGGATTTGACCGATTTTGTCCTCTCCCAAGAAGGTGAAACCGGCATTTTACTGGTAGAAGGTACTGGCGATTCGGCTGGTATCACTTTCACTTTTACCCCTGATGTCAATAATGCCATCCAAGTGGATACTGGCAAAACCCCAATTGGGTTAGGTGTTGGTAATGGCGGCTTTTATACCATAACCACTCCAGAAGGGGAACAATATAAAGTGGTCCCGGCTCCCAAGGACCCTGTCGCGTTAAGTGAAGTCATTGGTGGCGGCGAAGTGGTGCTAGGAAAGCGCGGGGATGTGATGCTGGAACGAGTGACTCAAGTCAAACGCGGTGGTAGAACCCGTGAAGTTTTAATATTTGACCCATTGATAGAACCGGGAATAGACGATTCTTGTGTAGAAATCATACCGGGCGAGTTTACTTGTAATGACTTACGTTCTGGACAACGTGGACTGACACAGCCTCTCCAAACCCGCAAGATTCAATATCCAGACGGCACCGCTCAAACTATCCATCCAACGGTTCTATCACCGGATGTTTTTATTAAGGAGGCTTTGAAGTTTGAAGGTGTGGAAAATATCGTTTTCAATGCGAATGGCACTTTTTACGTTGTTCATAAAAGTAAAGGTTATCTGATTCTTCCTAATTTTGAAGTGCAAAGTGAAGAAATGCCAGAGGAAGAGTCCGTGGTGCCTCGCATTGAAATTAATGAAGACGGTGGACAGCTAAGATACACGATTCCAATTGAATCATCAGAAAATGATAATAGACGACGTGGCAGAACCCGTGAAGTTTTAATATTTGATCCACTTATTGAACCCGCACCAGATGATATGTGTGTGGAAATGATCCCTGGTGAAATAGTTTGTCGTTTTGATTAATTGATGTTCATTGAACTGGAATATGTTATCTCGTTCAGACGCGCCGCGTCAATGCCATTAATTAAGGGCGAACACGCATTAAGGTTTTTTATCGGTTCTGGAGTCCAACGCTTCAGCTTTGGCAACTTAATACCACGGTTCCAAAGCTAAAGCGTTGTACTCCAAAAGACGCACAAAGCTAAAGCGTTGTACTCCAGACGCACAAAGCTAAAGCGTTGTACTCCAAAAGACGC
>JAGLHR010000559.1 GCA_023143415.1 Thiomargarita sp.
TTTTCTACTTGCAGGATTTAGGTACTAGACAAAAAAAAGCCCCGTAGCATAAAACTACAGGGCTATTTTAATTTAGTTGTCCAAAATCAACAACCCATCAGGATCGTTTTTCTTATCGTTTTTCTTGAGGATAACGCGATTACTCAGGAGTTACTTCATCATAAACAATGACACTACCATCATATTCGGTTTCTAATACTCGGTAAGTGTCTCCTACAACAGCGTCTTTGCACTTGTAAGTAGCACCGTTCTGCGTCGTCCCCGCACTATCAAACTTACACGCAACATCTATCTCCGTTCCGCCATTACTAAGTTTATTACCACGGAGGATGGCAAGTGCTGCTGTATCGGGTTCAGCAGTTGTGGTTAACTCCAATTTTACCTTATTCCCAACCACCTTGGCAGTTAAGTTCACGCCTGTTGCTAATAGGGGCTTTATGTAACAAAACGTGATATGGGAAATATCCCCATCATTATTTTCGTATGAACCCGATTTTGTTTCAGGATCATACTGTGTTGGGACCTTGTCATTACCAATCTTCAGAATCACAGTAGCAATGGGGAACATTGAAGACCACGTTCCGCTGATTTCATTACCGACGATATTAACATCACCATTGCAGTCGGCATCTTGTACATATTCACCATCTACCCAATCATACTTAGCAAAGCATAATTGATCATACTCTCCGCACTCTTCAGCTGGAGTCTCCGCAAAAACCGGAGCGGTGAAACCAGCCAATGAGACGGTTAACAAGCCTGTTAGCATCGCATTTTTCAAAGGCGATTGTCTTTTATTCATGATTTTATCCATATACAAAAAAATGTCACAATATTAAATAAAAATTATTTTAAATCAATGTTTTATAAAAAAACATTGATCATAAAGAATATTTACAACGCAACTACATCAACATTTAAAGCACATCAAACGTTGACGGCATTGCCAACTTTTGCCATTTCTAAATAATAAAAAATTGTTAGTGAACCTGATTGACTCTCAGTGGCAAGCAACAAAACATTACCTACCTAATGTTAGGTTTTATTTTCGAGGTTTTAGTTTTTTGAAAAAAAAACTAAAACCTCGAAACCATTCTAGTCAATCCGAACCACACCAAATATTAAAACATCACTTGATTAAATAAGTCCAGTGATTTGTTTTAATGCCTATTAACCATGCACAAAATAGGCCAATTTATAACTATTTGTTTTTTAAGGAATTGATAATTTTGAGTCGCAAAAAAAAATGCAAAATGCAACGCAAAATGCAAAAAAAATGGTAACTTGCGAAAAAAAGCCCTAATTTAAGGGGAATTGATTTCTGGTTTTTACCTCGCCCTAAAAAAACCAAGTTTTTTCAAAAAAAGTTGGAATCAAACCTCAGAGGTTTTGAAAACCTCAGAGGTTTTTAAGCAAAAAAATAGTTGGAATCCGTTTTTTAAGCAGAAAATTAGAAGAATTTTTGAGGGATATTGCCTATTTCAGGATAATGCTTAATCGCCGTTTCAATCTGTTGCGCTTTGATATATCTTTTGAGTAACCGACAATCTGATTTTTTATAGTTTGGAATACGATCAGGATGATCCAGTGCCTTTTCATATTCATCACATTTTTTTGGACTATTTAAATTGATTTCCTGAAAATGGGCAAGCAACCAACTTTCGACACAAGGTTGAGTCACATAGACTTCGGTATCCGTGCGAGTGGCGAGTTTCTTCCTTAGGTTAAAGTCATTGGAATAGTAGGTATCTTTATCAAACCAAATCACATAACCTGAACAATCATCACCGTTTTTTTGAATAACCTTTTGAGGTTCTAAAACATTTTTCGCACTACCGCCCTCACAATTTTTAATTTTGCCAGGCTTGCGGTAAGTTGTTTTCAAAAGCCTGATATAATTTTCTTCAGTACAACCCTCTACGATAAAGTAATAGACGGGGTGACTTTTCCTTGGTTTTCTGGATTTTCGCATTGAATTACAATCCCCTGGGTGTGGCACCAAATCGACCAAGACGATAGAGATTTTCAAGGTTTCTTTGATGTAAGTCTTTAATATCCTGAAAATCAGCCGCCGAAAATAATTCAGTTTGCCCCTCCTCATTTTTTTCAGCAAACCAGAGTTGTTCAGGTGCTAAAAATTCCATAAATGCCGTATTATGAAAAGAAAAAATCAATTGGGCACAGAGAGGATTTTCGGCTTCATTTTGAAATAATCCCAGTAAAAATGCGACCAGATTCGGATGCAGTTTTAATTCTATTTCATCCAATATCAATAAATGACCGTTTTTTAATGCCAATAAGATATGGTAAAGCAAAACTAAAAATTGCAAAGTGCCGGCACTTTCTAGTTCTTGATCCAAAAAATCAATCTGATTACCCTCTATTTTATGTGTGAATACCACTTTTTTTGACTGAGCGGCATTGCTCAGGAATTTTTTGAGGCGTGCTTCACCCTCTAAATTTTGTATGACATCCAATAACTGATTCAATTCTTCTTCATCAGTCTTTTTAAGGGCTATCGTTTCAATGCCTACATCTGCAATCTGTAAAAATGTCGGCAAACCTGTTTGAAAGTCTTCATCTTTTAGCATCTTTTCCAAATACTTCAGATTAAACTTGTCTTCGCCCCCCAAGGTTAAATTGCTATGCACAATATACGCTTGACAGGATTTAGCAATCTGATGAGTCTCATATTGAGCCGCGTAAGAAATAATATTCGAGGTTCAAGTTTCGCTCAGCGAAACTTGAACCTCGAATGCTGTTCTTTCTTAAACCCAAGGTACTCACTGATGGCACCTGATTACCAAATGTGACTTCTTGATCCTGACGAATATAGGCGCATTGCGCTTTACCATCAGGATAATAATGGAGTGATTCAGATAACACTTTTTCTCTATTCACACAGAGTTGATATTCATAATCCATCTTTTGTTCATCAAGCCAAGTATGGGAAAAAATCAGGTGAAAACGTGTTGGCAAGTTTGTTTGCGTGCAAAAAGCATTAAGATGAGGATAAACGAATAAAGACTTTTTGGTATCTTATCAAAATTTAGAGGTAGGGTGGGTAGGAATGAAATGGAAACCCACCATTTTTCAACGGAACGGTGGGTTTCCACTTCGTTCCTTTCGAGGCTTACAGTTTTTTCTTTAAAAAAACTGTAAGCCTCGAAACCACCCTACATTTCGATCTGACCACCAAATTTTAATAAAATACACTTTTTGGCTAATAAAAAACGCCCACATTTAAACATCAAATCTTGCGCCCTTTCCAAAAAATCCGTTGATTCCGTCAATCCGCTATACTCAGACGACAACTTCTAACAGTTGTTTTATTCCCATTCACTTGCCCAAAGCGCGGTTAAAACTGATTGTGACTGTGATTTAGGAGTCAACGCTGCGTCAAACAAGCAATTCTGTATTCGCTGAAAGTAGGTTGAATAACACATCAATTGTGCAATATGAATCAGTTTTAACCATCTTTTTTCCGTTCTAATGATTTCCCATTGTGCCGGATAAAAATTAGCCAAAATCATCTCACAAGTCAAAATCAACTCCATCGGTGGCATCGCCCAACGTGGACGACTGATTTTCAACTCCTCTTTTCGATTACCTTGTGGTTTATGCCCACCACTTTGCAGATGAAAAAAGGGTCCATCTTGATAAGAACCATTTTTCCGATTAGCCAGATCAATATGCCAACGAGATTGTAAATGACCAGCAATATCAAAAATCTCAATTTTGGTATCAAGTTTTTTAAAAGGGGGAAGATCGTTTCTTTTAGGTGGTGCAACCGCAACATCAAGGTAAACTTGAGGAACGATTTGTCCCAACTTTTTATCATGGGCAGGGACAAACTTTATGGGAGTTGATGGTTCAATCGTGTATTCCCACTCCGTTTTGTTCTTGAATCTGTCAAGTTGATAAATGGCATTATCAATACCATTTTTAGTGTGACGTTGAATCAGTTTTTTGTGGCACAATAAACGATTTAAAAAATCAAGTTGCTGACTCATTTCCTTGGCAGTGGGAATTTTATCCATTTTCACATTTCCCCTTTCAGAATCAGATCAACAATAAATTCTTCCGCGTTGTCATATTCCAAACCCTGTTCTTGAAATTCACCCGTTTCTATACATTTCCAACAAATACGCTTACCACGTATGCAGGTATGAGGTAAAGGATCATAAGCGGCTACCGAATATTGATCCTCAGTTGGCTGATGACAAGAATCACAAGCATAAGCAAATAAAGCGTCAGTGTGATTTTGCCAGCGCGATTTTGCGGGCGATAATTTTAACCCCAATTTCTCATTTAAACACGCTACCCGTTCTTTAGCCGTCAAATTGCCTAAAGACTCGCCACAGCATTGCTTTTCCCAATCCCATAAACGGTGCTGCCACCAGCGCGTCCAACCTTCACTAAAAACGCCGCTGTATATGACTTTGTCCTTTTTGAGACGCGCAAATAGCGTATCGACATCCTTGCCGACTTTTGCCACGCCCAATCGGGCTAAGACGTTGTCTTTATCCAGCAAAAGCCCTTGTCTCCCTATCACATAGCGCGAAATTTGCTGGGCAACCTGATGGGGTGCTTTGAGTTTATCCAATTTCCGGATGGCTTGATAAGCAACTACCCCTCTTTCCTCCTTATTCAGGGCAAAAAAAGTCGCCCATCGTTCCGATTTTTTCGTCCATTTTTTAATCATGCGCTGATAACCCTTGACGAGCGATAACATTTTTTTGCGATGTTTTGGATTGTCGGCGACTTCCTGTTTCGTAAAACGACAGTCGAATAAATTATGGGCAGTGACATTATTAAGAAAACTGCCCATTTCGTTCTCATTGGAAACCAAAATAATGGGAAAATCTTTATCCACATTTTCTGAACTATAAGAACGCAATAGCTGTGCTAAAAGTTCCGCTTTGTAAGCATTTTGTGGCATTTTGTGATGGTAATTTAAGGCGACGAAAGCGGGCGGGCTTTCCACGATGTGATTAGCCAAGTTAATCAACTCTGTCGGTTGCTGAAATTTAACGAACAGCCCATTTTTTCCGGGGGTTGACATGAGTGAAGCAAAGTGCTTATCTTGATCATCAATAAAAATACCTTGATACATTTTTAAATTTCCTATTGATATAACTGATGTGACGCAAGGTGCTTCCAAGTTCCACCGATTTCATCGGTGGCGACATTTAACCCCTTGGTGCTTTAAAACTATCGCATTTCCCTTTTGAGTGAAATACCTCATCTTGTAGGCTGCACATCTTTATGATTGCCCTTTTTTGTATTTCACCCAAACGAAAAATGCGATAATTAGACTCTAACTGAGTACAACGGATTTCAGAAATCAACGGATTTTGAATCTGAGGATTAGTTTCGAGGCAAAAGTTTTTTTAAAAGAAAAAACTTTTGCCTCGAAATCAGTTGTTCCCATTCAACGGGTGAAAAAATCCGTTGATTTCTGAAATCCGTTGTACTTATCGCATTTCCCTTTTGAGTGAAATACCTCATCTTGTAGGCTGCACATCTTTATGATTGCCCTTTTTTTGTATTTCACCCAAACGAAAAATGCTATAGCCTTTAAATGGTTTATTCCATAAGTGATAATAATACCAAAAATTTTATGCCGTTTCTATGCTTGCTCTATTCAAAGAATCCGTTTATTCCGTCAATCCGTTGTACTCAGACGACAACAGCTACTGGACAAAAAAAAAGCCCCGTAGCATGAAACTACGGAGCTATTTGATTTTAATTGTCCCAAATCAACAACCAGTCGGGATCGTTTTTATTATCGTTTTTCTTGAGGATACCGCTGTGATTACTGAAGATTCACTTCATTATAAATAATGAGACTACCATCATATTCCATCTCAGCTGCACGGTAAGTATCTGCCGCAGGATCGTCCGTGCAAGTGTACTGGCCCCCCCCACTAGGAAACTCACACGCCACATCTATTTCTGTTCCGCCATTCTCACGCGGTTCACCACGGAGGATAAGCAGTGTTGCCGTATTGGGATCAATAGAAGTAGTTAGAGTTAAATCGGCTCCGCTCCCATTCTTGGTGGCGGTTAAATCGACATTGGTTGCCTGGAGTGGTACATAATCTTGAATGATTCCAGCATCCCTGAGATCTTGACAACTCTGACCCTCAAACCAAAAGGCATTGTCAGCTATATAGTCATCAGGGTCCACAGGGTTCACATTGGGAGAATAAGGAACATAAGTAGTATAATTACCAGGAACCTCCCCACAACGTGTATTAGTGACCGCTCCGAATCCATTTCTGAAATTTTGTTCATAGCAACTCATCCACACGACTGGTTCGTGTGTGGGTTGTTTGGATGCGGAAAGTACCGTACCATCCTTTGTAGGCGTAGGCGGATTGAGATTGCACATCCACGATGTATTTTCCCCTGCTGCCCAACAAACTAAACACGCATTCGTCGCATAAGCATTTACGGCAGCAAAACTACTCACCGCAAAAGCACCAGCACTTAGGGCTGTCATTAGCCCATTTTTTCTAAATTGACTATTCATAATGTTTACTCCCCTTTCAAAAAAGAATTTCAACAAATAACGACAGTATCAACTTATAAAGCACATCAATGTTAGTGAACCTGATTGACTCTCAGTGGCAAGCAACAAAAATAACCCTAATGTTAGGTTTCATTTTCGAGGTTTTAGTTTTTTGAAAAAAAACTAAAACCTCGAAACCATTCTAGCCAATCCGAACCACTTTGGAGATTAAAACATCACTTGATTAAATGAACCCAGTGATTTGTTTTAATACTTAATATACCATGCAAACAAGAAGCCAACTTATAACTTATTGTTTTTTAAGGAATTGATATTTTTGATTCGCAAAATGCAACGCAAAATGCAACAAACAATGCAAATTGCGAAAAAAAGCCTTAATTTAAGGGGGCTGATTTCTGGTTTTTACCTCACCCTCGCTGCGAATCAATTTAAATTTGAAATAGGATATAGCGTACTGACTTTTTATTGAGTACAACGAATTACGGGGATAAACGAATAAAACTTAACGAACCTTGATATAAGACGTGGATGGGATTCGTTCGAGAACAAGGTTCGCTATAGAATTATCAATCAATGATAAACATATAGAATTGGAGGGGTAATTCGTTGTATTCGTATTATGGGGTTGTCAGGGCGAACCTGCATGTTCGTCCAACTTAATAGCATTATCGCGTAGGCGCAATGCCTACTTTCCCTTTGAGTTTCTGAATTTTTTCCTCACTGAGTACATTAGTTAAGCGACAAATCTTCGGTTAAGTATCAATATGGCGTTTTCCTCGTTTTTCTGTCAGCCATTTCCATCGCCTCAAATTCTACGAAAAAGCCCGATGCCTTCATACTTTTTCAACAATTAATGTTTGTTGAAATTGTGGATACCAAGCGCGTAATTCTTCAGGTGTTTTAGAGAGTATTTCTTCATAATGCCGTAGCACAAACCAGATTCCCCGTGTTGAGGGCAATGTCCAACGGCGATCCAATATATCCTTAATCGTTTGCGTGAATAATCTCTGCCATAGCAATTTCAGAAAAACGGTTTTAAAGCGCACAATATCAGGGCTATGGAAACGGTGCAAAACCGCTTGATTAAGTCCCCATAAAGCCGTTGTCGTAAAATGTGTCAATCGCCCTTCTGAAACATGTGCATGACAAATCCTTGCATTTAAAGCATGTAAAAGCAGTCCAAGACGCGAGGCACGATAACACACATCATTATCCTCATTGACGGCATAACGCTCTAATGCTTCCTCAAAATGGACTTCTGCTAAAATTTCTTTGCGATAACTCATACGCGCACCATGTATCATTGACACAGGATGGACTGCCATCTTTTTGAGTGTTTCTGGTAGTGAATACTTTGGAAAGGTAAAATCGTAGGGTATAAAAATATCATCGTCTTTAATCAAACGTTTAGCAAAACCGCGCAATTTGACTTGAATTATCTTTTCGAGGTTCAAGTTTTTTCGGTAAAAAAACTTGAACCTCGAAAGTTTATTGAGTCGTTTCTTCAATAACGGGGGGGGTTCATGATTTGTTTGAGCATTTTGAGCAGCGGGCTGGGGGGGTGGCAGAGCTTCCAATTTAGGCATAATGCCCGCCACTTTATGTTCTGTATCTTGGGCATAAATACGAATGACTTCTTCAGCACAATCAGGATACATAAAGGAATCATCATCAATCAAAAACACAATATCAGCGGTGGCAAGCGTAATCCCTTGATTACGTTGCGCCGCTGAAGAAAGCCGTTTCGCTTGCACATATTGCCAATCAATCGCTGGATATTTTGCGGCTAATTCGTGCATAATACGTTTTTGTGTTTTTTCCCAATATGGACTCGCATCAACCACGATGATTTCTTTTGGGGGTAATGTTTGTGCGGCGGCAAAGCGTAAACATTGTTCTAACACCGCTTCACGTTTATAAGTTGGAATAACTAAAGCCCAGTTAATTTGAGTCATTTTTGAGTCGATTTGATTATGGCTGATTCAATGGCTTTTTTAACCAGTTCACCTGTTGCGATACCAACAAGATTCACATCCGCCTCAATCTCACCTGTTGCCAAAGCGAAAAATGTATCACCATCATACATCGTATGTACCGGCGTGATCACTTGTGATACCCCGACTTGTGCCATTTGCGCGATTTGGGTGAGTTCCATTTTATCAAAACGGGCATTAGTCGCGGCAATTCCGATGATTGTATTAGAGCGGCAATAAGTTTTAGGAAAGCCTTCATTTATAATATACTTAATCGTATCAACAAAACCGCCTTCTGTTGTTCTCGCACCGGCAATAATGCGGTTATCTTCATAGCTTCTCACATCTCCAAATGTATTCACAACAACAAGCACATTTATGATGAGACCATTTTGAAATGATAGACTAGCCGTTCCAAGTCCACCGCGCATCGCCCTATCTATACCACAGACTTTACCTACAAGCGCACCGGTTCCCGCTCCAACATTGCCCTGAACCACTTTTGCGGTTGAAGCAGATAAACAAGCCTCATATCCATCTTTTGCGGTTGGCGCGTAATCCCCTACACCAACATTAAAATCATAGATAACGGCGGTAGGAACAATAGGTATCTTTTTAGCACCCATGCCGAAACCATAATCTTGTTCTTGACAGTACTTCATCACGCCATCTGCGGCGGCAAGCCCTAAGGCACTGCCACCCGTCAATAAAATGGCATTCACTTTCTCCACTAAACAATGTGGTGCCAGAAGAGCCGTTTCTCGCGTACCGGGTGCACCTCCCCGAATATCAACACCACAAGTGGCGCCCTTATCACATATCACAACGGTACAGCCAGTTGCATATTCGTTATGTGTAAAATGCCCGACACGAATATTTGGAATATTTGTCATAATGGTTAATGGTTAATGGTTAATGGTTAATGAACTTTAGTATAAATATCAATTCGAGGTTTTAGTTTTTTTGAAAAAAAAACTAAAACCTCGAATACTTACTTGATATATACTTAACACGAGAATAAATTCCCGTGTGGAGTATATTAAGTGCCTGAGCATAAATTTATTTTCAGGTATTTTATTCGCCGCTCAGAAACCGAGTTTTTTCAAAAAACTCGATTCCAGGTTTGAGTTTTTCTTCAAAAAACTCAATTCGAGGCTAAAGTTTTTTCTTTAAAAAAACTTTAGCCTCGAATGGAATTCTAACTACCTGATTATTTCTGCACAGGTACTTATTGGGGGTTAAAAAAACTTGATCATCAAGTTTTTGTTTATTTCCTAAATCTGTTGTACTCAGATTATAATTATAGACGGCACTTTTATATAGGATTATTCCAATGGCTTTTAGTGATTTTAAAAGTATAAACATGGTTATTAAAAAATATCCAGTAAAAATTAGACGAGAAAAATTTTTATCTGATGATATTGAGCTTGCTATTCCAAATTGGTTTATGGAAAATTTGAATTTTGTCATTGAAAATAAATCAATTAATGACAATGAGTTTTTTTTATGTGAAGTGTTTATCTACCCTTTTTTACAAGAGGTTTGGAAAAAGCACAGGACAATGCAATTATGGTCTCATCAAGCAATCTGTTTTAATCAAGAGCTTTCTGGTGAACCAGATTACTTATTTTCTTCGGTGACTAAAGAAGCAGTGACTCATCTCATTAACAGTCCCATTTTGACAGTCGTTGAAGCGAAGAAGGAAAATTTTACCGAAGGTTGGGGGCAATGTTTAGCAGAAATGATTGCTTGCCAAAAAATTAATGATAACCCAGAACTCATCATATTTGGTATTGTGACGACGGGTGAATTTTGGCGATTTGGTAAATTACACGGCGATACTTTTACGGAAAACACATTACCCGTTTCTATTGAAAATCCAAGTAAAATAATGGGCTGCTTGGAATATGTGATGAACGAATGTGAATCGCAACTATAGACTTGTGGATTGGCGCGGGGCAAAGCA
>JAGLHR010000056.1 GCA_023143415.1 Thiomargarita sp.
AAATTTAATCCGTTTTATTCTCAAATCCATTCGAGGCTAAAGTTTTTCTTAAAAAAACTTTAGCCTCGAATGTACTCAGTGCGTTAATATTTTCAAAGCTAAAGCGTTGAACTCCAAAAAAGCCAAAAAAAATGATTCCAATCCTTGTACCTGATTTACCCACAACAGAAGAATTGTTACCGTGGTTACAACGTATTGAACATAACAAGTGGTACACTAATTTTGGTCCCCTCGTTCAAGAATTTGAATCTCAACTGGTCAAATTATTTACACAGGAAAATAAGGGGCATTTTAAGCAAAATCTTTATTTAACCACTGTCAGTTCAGGAACGACAGCACTTGAATTAGCCCTGCTTGCTCTTAATCTCCCGACGGGATGTCATGCCCTGTTGCCCGCATTTACCTTTCCAGCGACGGCAATCGCTATTAAACGAGGCGGAATACAGCCTATTTTCACAGACGTTGATCCACAGCAATGGTTGCTCACACCCAAAATTGCTCGTCAAGTTCTCGAAAAAAAGTCTTATGATGTCGTTATACCCGTCGCCACTTTTGGTTGTCCACAGCCCGTAGAAGAATGGGATAAATTTAACGAAGAAACGGGTATTCCCGTTTTGATAGATGCCGCTGCCGCCTTTGGAACTCAGCCTATTGGAGAACGCTGTATTATCACATTCAGTTTTCACGCAACCAAACCTTTTGGAATTGGCGAGGGCGGTTTAGTCGTCGCAAACCGTTTTGATTTTATTGATCAAGTCAGAAAATTGAGTAATTTTGGTTTTGACTGTGGTACAATAACCCAATCTGGCAGCAATGCAAAATTAAGCGAATACCACGCGGCTGTGGCATTAGCCCAATTAAAACGTTGGCCTCAAATCATTGAGCGGCGCGAAAAAATCTGGGAGATTTATCGTCGCAATTTGAGGGTCATGGAAAACAAAATCAGTTTGCAAAAGGTACCTAGCGATTATATTCGGGCAACTTTGTCCATTAAAATCAATTCAATTAATACTCATTTAGAACAGTTCATTGAAGAATTAACCCATCAAGGCATTCAAACACGCCGTTGGTATTATCCACCCTTATTCAAATTTCCCGCATTTAGAGATGCAATACGGATATCCCCTGATGGGAGTAATGATTTAATTATCACTCAAAAGCTGTCTCAATGTTTATTGGGTTTACCCTTTCATACTTCTCTTAAAGAGGAAACGATTGCTTTTATATGTCGTCATTTAAGAATATAAGTAATGAGAAATCCGATTTTTGAAAAAATCGGATTTCTTAATTAATCCGTATTTTCGCCGCTCAGAAATCCGATTTTTTCAAAAAATCGGATTTCTTAATTAATCCGTTTATTCCGTCAATCCGCTGTACTCAATCACAATTAAAATGAGCACCAAAAAAAAATCAGACGATCTCAATATCAGAGATATAGAAATACTCGTCTATCAACAAAAATTTCAAGAAGCTGGCTCCCTCATCGTCAAATTCCTCAATAGTGCTGAACAAAGAGGGGGAATGATACTGGGTGACAAAAAAGACGATAACCATGATTTTTTAAGTGAATACACCCGTTTAGCCAGTGCGATCACCACCTTTTTTGCTCATCCCAATTTAAACCTATCTTATGAGGGTTTTAAAGAATTTGCCAAGCAAAAAAAACACCTTTTGGGGATTTTTCAACTCAGTGGTTTTAGAGGAATTGATCACCTGCTCGGTTTAATTGGCAATAAAGTGGGAGGGCAAGAAGCCACTTCTGAATTTGCTATTCAAGGTGAACAGCAGTTGATGAAATTCCTGTTATTCTACTCCTTCTATTCAGAAGTGGATATAGACTTCGCGAGTTTATTAAAGCAAGCCCCAAAACTGGCGATGCCAGTTTATCTCTCATTGGTGGGAGAAGAATGTCTATTAAGCCATTCCGCGGCGAAAAAACGTGACAAACTGTTAGAACTCGGACCGCTTTTAGAAGAAATGTCTATCGATCAGAGTTGGATGCTCACTCGTTTATCCAACCTCTGGATGTACTGTAGTTACAGCGAAGCAAAAAACAAACATGACATCAAGGCGCATTTAAATGTCGTGTTGCAAAAATTTTTGGTTCAACAGGGCGTAAAAGTACCCGCTTTACCTAACCGTCAACGCGCCAAAAAACGTCCAGTGATACTGATTCCATCAGAACGCTTCATAGGAACCCATGCGATGTATCGGTGTTACGCGCCCTCTATTCAACAATTGCGTGAAAAATTTGAATTGATCTGCATGTCAGAATCTGACAGGATAGACGATGTCGGTAAAGCCCTATTTGACAAAGTGATTGAAATCAAATTAGAGGAGGGAGGCACAACGCCTAAAAAGTTAGCCGGGAAGGTGCTTAAAATAAAACCCGATATGATTTACTTCCCCAGCTTAGGCATGTCACAATGGACTTTACTTTTAGCCAATTTGCGCCTCGCGCCCATTCAGTTTATGAGTTTGGGGCATCCCGGAACAACTCATTCACCGTTCATCGACTACTGTTTGATGCAGGAAATTATATATTCCCATGACGTTGACTGCTTTACTGAAAAAGTCGTGTTAATGGATACAGCCGCCGCTCACCAAATGATAGCACCTCATGAAAGTGTTATCGTCGCCCCCGATGTGCGGAAAAATCCCTCTCCAGTGCGACTGGCTATTACAAGTACCGCGATTAAACTCAATGCCTCTTTTATGGCAGTCTGCCAACGTATCTGGCAAAAAAGTCAGAAACCGGTGGAATTTCATTTCTTTCCTTCTGAAAAGGGAATGCTTTATCAAAAGGTGAAACAACGCATCCAAGAATGGATACCAGACGCTAAAGTCTATTCACGGACGAACTACAACGATTATGTTGTGAACCTTAACGCTTGCGACATTCATTTAAGTCCATTCCCATTTGGAGGGACTAACAGCAATGTTGATTCAATGCAACACGGTATTCCCATTGTCACGTTAGAAGGGCATGAACCCCATTCTCGTACTGACTTGTTTTTCTTACAACTGAGTAATTTACCAGAATGGTTATGGACGCATAGTGAAGCGGAATATGTTGAAGCCACTTTACGCTTAATTCATAACGATGAAGAACGTGTTTCACTCGGCGAAGCATTACTGGCTCAAGATTTTGAGAATATTTTTAGGGATCATGAATATAGCCACCATGAAAAAGTGTTTGGTCAAACGGTGGAATGGTTATACCAATACCACGAAGAGATACAAAAAACAGGTAGGAAAGTGTGGACTGTGGAAGCACAGGAAGAATTGCGTCAGCAAATACATGACTTGTAGGGGCAAACCTGTGTGTTTGCCCTTTTTTTGTATCGCATTTTTTGAATACATGACTTGTAGGGGCAAACCTGTGTGTTTGCCCTTTTTTGTATTTAACCAATTTGATAGGTTATTAAATCATGAATAAACCAATTACCGCAATGGCAGATGTTCAAGGAAGTGCAGATACGCGCCGTATTGCTATTAATAAAGTGGGTATTAAAGACATTAAACATCCGGTGCGCGTGAAAGATCGTTCCGGGCGTGAACAATATACTATCGCCAATTTCAACATGTATGTGAGTCTGCCACATGATTTTAAAGGCACGCACATGTCGCGCTTCGTAGAAATCCTCAACGAGCATGAATATGAAATCACGGTACAATCGTTTAAAAACATGCTCGCTGAAATGAATAGGCGTTTAGAAGCCTCATCTGGACATATTGAGATGACTTTCACCTATTTCTCAATCAAATCCGCACCCATATCAGGCGTTAAAAGTCTATTGGATTATGAAGTCACATTTATTGGTGAAATGACAGGGAATACGCCGATAATTACACTTAAAGTCGTTGTGCCTGTCACGAGTTTATGTCCATGCTCCAAGCAAATTTCCGATAACGGGGCGCATAATCAACGTTCCCATGTGACAGTCACTGCCAAAACCAATGGTTTTTTATGGATAGAAGATATCATTGATTTAGTTGAAAAAGAAGCCTCCAGTGAACTGTATGCCCTACTTAAACGCCCTGATGAAAAGCATGTCACGGAACAGGCTTATGCAAATCCCAAATTTGTTGAAGACATGGTGCGCGATATTGCCGCCAAATTGAATAAAGATAATCGGGTTGCCGCTTACATGGTTGAATCCGAAAACTTTGAATCTATTCATAATCATTCTGCTTATGCTATGATTGAAAGTAGTTGAGGGGGGGGTTATTTCTCTCCAAAGTTTTTAGGTAGGGTGGGCAAAGTCTTTTTCTTGCCCACCTTCCTCCACAATAACTACAAGGATTATTTATAAAAAAGGATAACGACTCTGTTATTATTAACTCTTTGATTTATAATATATTTTTATATATCCTTTCTTATAAACAATCCTTGTAGTTATAAGAGTAGGGTGGGTTTTCGCTTCGCTACTACCCACCCTACGCTACTACGCTACTTAACTATTGAAGAAAAACTGATGGAACGCAAATACAAACTCTTAATTGTGGATGATGATAAAAACATTCTCACTGAATATGAAAATCATCTTGTAAAACAAGGATTTATTGTAGAAGTCGCTCACAATGGCACTGAAGGGCTTGAAAAGTTATGCCATGATAGCGAGTTTGACATAGCCCTCGTTAATTTCAAGATGCCAGACATGAATGGCGTTGATATGATTCGTCAAGCGTATAAGGTAGGAATAGCGGCGGATATGATTATTTGGAGCGAGCCAGAAGAGTACAGTAAATATGATGCGGTTGCCGCAATGAAACTTGGTGTGAACGACTGGTTTGAAAAATCTCGTCTTGACAAGTCCAAGTTTTTTCAAAGAATCAAAGAAGTGGCTGAAGGGGTATCTCTTAACGAAGTTTCGCGGATTTTATCTCTTATTCCCAAAGAGGAGTTAAGATGGTAAATTTTCAATACTATTTTGACGCAAACGCGCTCTTTAAATATTACCATGATGAAAAGGGAGATTTGAAAATCCGACGCTTGGTATCAAATAGTCAGAAACCGATTTTGATCTCCTCACTCACCTTGTTAGAATATTTCAATGTTGTGATGCAGTATCGCCGTAAGAATATTTTCAAGAATAAGCATATCAATACTGTTTTCAATCACTTAATAAAGGATGCTCGCTACAATACGACGAATCGTCCTTTTCAAATAATACCCGTTTCTGAAGAGGTTTTTTCGGTGGCGCAGAATATTTTATTTCACCATGCGCGTACCTTTCAAATTGGCTCTTATGATGCGTTGCATTTAGCGATTTTTAAACAAATCTCGTCAGAAACTTCTGCTATTTTAGTTACTTCAGATCAATCAATGCAAAAAGTTTGTGAACAAATTTCTATTTCTTTTTATGATCCTGAGAAGGAATAAGTAAGAGTAGTAAGAGTAGGGTGGGTAGGAGCGAAGCGGCACCATTTCTTAATACAGTTGTGGTGGGTTTCGTTTCACTCTACCCACCCTACGCTACTCGATCATCAAGTTTTCTCGTT
>JAGLHR010000560.1 GCA_023143415.1 Thiomargarita sp.
TTTTTGAAAATCGGATTTCTTAAACCTCGGATCGCCGTTTAGAAATCCGATTTTATACTGAAAGAAACCCAGTTTTTTCAAAAAACTGGGTTTCTAAAAAGTTAAAATACTTTTTCGTACCTACATATATGTTTACGTTGCAGTCCTTCTTGTGGAATACGAAAATGATTAGAAATCACTTCTACAAGCCAATCTTTCAGCTTGGCGGGGAGCCAATTCAAAAGATCATCATTTATCGTTCGTTGCTTATTTTTACACCAGCGATTTTTTGGAACAGCACATCGAAGAACTTCATAGAGTTCAATATCAAGAATGAGGGAGACATCCAGTGACTCATGTATATTGCGAGCGGCTCTAAATGGTATCATTAGCCCATCATAATCGACATCCCCGAAGTAAAGGATCAAATCAAATGGCGCGACTTCTCGTATTAACTCTAAACCCTGCCAAGTTTGTGAGAATTTGTTGCCACCGCCATACACAATGGATGAATAGGCACAGTTGTCGCGGTTCCACAGAGATAAAGTACGCCAAGTCGCGCTGTTTTCTACGACTAAGCAGGGTTTTGACTCTGAGCCTGAAGGGCCTTTTTCCCAAGCCAGTGGCTCTGGTGTTATGACACAACGTAATACTGATAGCTCAATACGCCCCTGCTTAAAATGTTGAGTTTTTGAAAATTCATCTAATAATTTTTCGTCATTAAATATTTCAAACGATCTTTCACGTACTGGTACAATAGGTGCGTTACGTCCCCCAGACTTTAACCAGTTATCTAGCATCTGCCACTGCTGGTAATTGGGTAAGCGTCTCCCTTCAGCTAAAAAAGTTAATTCTCTAGCCCATAAATAAGTCTTTGGTTCCAACAACAAAATTTTATCGTCATTTGCTTTTTCAGGTTGTTGAACCCATTTGGGTAGTGGCGGTTGTGCGGTATGATCAAATAACTTCTTACTTTTTGGTAGGCTAAACCCACGTAATTCAATACCAGCAATTAAAGCATGTAGGGTCTGTCGTGAATCACTGGCAATTTGTTCAGGCAGTGCTGTTGCCATCGCATCCCATAATAATTCTATAGGAATACGATGTTTATCCAACGATAGGGCTTGTTCAAAGCGATCAATGGCGGCTTTAGTGACTTTCATTTTCCAGATCAACCTGTTCTTTAAATTGAGCTTCGACTGTTTCAATGTCAGGTATTTGTAATTCTTTCACATAGCGATCACCCGTTTTATGATCTCTGTGCTGGTTTTGTAATGTCACAATGCGGGGAAATTCTCCCAGAGACTCTTTTTCCTGAATACCCGTTGCGTAGATTAATTGGGTATTCGTTAGCTTTGCCATTTCCCGTTGCATCTGCACAAAAGGAATGTAGTTACATTTTCCTAACGGATTATCAAGCAAAAGGAAGTTGGAGGGATTTCGATTTTCACTGTATTGAAAACCTATAAGTCGTACAATACCACAGTAAATCATGATAGCGGTAGTGAGCTTCTCACCACCCGAAAATCTACCAACATCGACAACCGAAGTTCGCTCTAAGGTGGGGGTGTCGGATGGCTTAAATATATGAATAGAAATGTTATTATGGAGTACCTTATGAACACCCTGTTGGATGAGCAATACTGGATTTTCTGTTATTCCTTTTTTGTTGTTAACTAAATGATGTAGGTATTCTTCTAACGTTTGCTGGAGATAATCTACCTTCAGCACTTTGGGGTTGATCTTAACATCAATAAAAGGATGACCACTCCATGCCTTCCAAATACCTGAATTTGGAGGACATTTGGAAGCGGTGTTCAAACCTTTCAGTGGTCGAATGGCTGACTCGACTAAGCCTCTAAAAAATCCAACGAGTTCAGTACGTCCCTTCTCGGCTCTTTCTAGGGAGTCGTTTAGTGCATTGATTCTATTAGCCAATTCATTGAGACGCTCCCCCACGTTTTTATAGTAGTCCTGTATGTCCAAAAGGCGGGAACGTAATACAGGCGTGACATCTCTATAAGTGTCATCATTGAGTATCTTGGTGATTGCATTCTGCAAACTATTTACTTTGCCTTTTGCGTCACCGAGTTGCTTATCTAGTTTTTTCGTCAGTTTGCCAATATTGCCCCATTCCTTTTCGGCTTCTTCAGCAGAATAAAACGGCTTGTAAGTTTCCCAAAGTGATTCATCAGGAAACTCTTCTTTGGCTGCTTTGACGGCTGTTTTCAACAAAGCGAGACTTTGCTTGATTTCAGTCATTTTCTTTTCCGTCGTGGCAATTGATGCCTTTATCGTTTCTCCAGTATATTGCGCCTCTTGAAGTTGCTTATCCCGTTGGCTACGTGTATCACTACAATCATCTAACGATTCAAACGAAGTGAGTTCCTCTGGTTTTTGAGGTACACCTTTTGCCTTGAATTCATCAAATTCACGCTTGGCTTTCTTTTTATCAGCTTTGGCTAATGTTTCAATATCCCGTGCTTTGAGAACTTCTTCATTCAATGTATTGATGAAGCTGTCATCTATGGATGGCTCACAATTGGCTAATGTGTCAATAATATCCTGTTCACTATACGAACCACGTTTAGCATCAGACTTTTCTTGAGCCTCTGTTCGTTGCTTAGTCAATTCTTCCAGTTGTCCTCTCAACTTATCTGACGCTTTTACTCCTTCGTCATAAGAGACTTTTTTAGCAAAATAAATATCACGTAATTGTTCTTCGGTGTTATGCTCATACTGTGTTACTAGAGAACGAACTTTGGGCGAGCGGTGTACAATATTGTTCAGAGCGTCTCTGCAAGTTCTAAGATCGTTCTCTTGATTCTTAATCGCTTCAACAAGCTGTTGCTCTTGATCCTTATATTGGGTAATGGCGTTTTCCAACTCCTCAACCTCTTTCAGTTTTTCGGATCGTTCTTCTTTGGCTTGTTGCAATTCAAGTTGTTTTTCTTGGCGTTGTTCCTCATAACGGTTAATATATTTCTCAACCGCTTTTCGACAGTTATTCAGTTTCTTTCCTTTTGCCTCTGTTTCCATTAAAGAGGCTGAAACGCTTTCTTGGCGTTCTTCGAGTATCCCAATATCACGTTCAAGCTTTTCCAAGTGTTCACGCTTGCTCGCTATCTGCTGTTGGATATCGGTAATGGCTTGCTGGTAACGTGCTTCTGCGCCTTCAGGATGCGCTTTCAAAAATGATCTGAGTGTACTTAGGATTTCACCATAAGCGGTGTACTCTTCTTTAATATCAGACAAACGAGTCTTGTTGTTTTCAATGTGACGTTCTAAGCGCGATTTTTCAATAGCAGCCGCTTCTTTGTCAAAAGTCGCATTGCTGGTAGGCATCACAGTCGTCATGCCATCATACTGATTCACTGTGTCTGGGCAACTGACGATCGTGATTTGCACAGGGCAGCGCAGATTTTTAAGCGTTTGGAATTTTTGCTTAACACGTTCCAAATGTTCTGGGCTGAGAACCGCAATACCACCATACCGTGCCGGATCACGGTTCATTTTTTCTCTTATTGTATCTGGCGTTATATCGCCTTGTTCGGTTAAGTATTCACCATAACTATAGGCACCGATACTATTATCTTTGAGATGTTGTAAGACGGTACGAACATCGCGCCCTGGTGGTAAAACACTAGATTCTGATAACGCATCAACATCTTCTTGATTCAAGTCAAGCTGATTTTGAACCTGTCTTAACTCTTGGTTCAATTTTTCTTGAGCATTTTTGAGACTGTTTTCTAAATCAGGCGAATAGGGATTTATTTCGTCAGTTTCTACCAAATCGCACAATGTTTGATGATGAGATAAGCGATGTAAATCATTTTGATATACCAGTAATATGTTGGAGGCTTTTTCAGCATCCTTTTCCAGCGTAGATATATTGTTGGTAACAGATTGCTTTTCTAACCCAAACTGATTAATGCTCTCCTTGATTTCTTCTATGGAGGCTTTTAGTTCGCTAATCGTTTCTTCTGTTGTGGCAATCTGTTCATCAATACGCGCTATTGCTACACTGGGGATTTCATCAGCTTGAATATACCCCGATTTTCGTAGTTTATTTAATTGGCTATCAGCTTTCTCTAACCATTTCAATAACTTATTGGACTCTTTTTCTAATGTGTCAATGCGCCCCTTTGTTTTACCCAGTTCTTGTTGGGAAACTGCTATCGTGTTCTGGATTTTTTGGTGTTTTTCAGAGTGATGGCTTAAATCCGCCTCTATGACTTTAGCCTTGTTATCCACAATCCCATGATAAACAAAACCAATGGTATGAAGGTGGGCTGCGATTTCCTCAACTGGCGCGTTGGCTTGTTCAATTTCATTCTGTAAAGTAGTACATCTCTCCTCTATTTGGCGTCGTTTTTCAAGAGACTGAGCGGCAAGATGTAAGTCATATTGACGTTTTTGCGCGTTGAGAACCTTAATGGCAGATTGATGTCTTGCCATTTCTTTAGCATAGATAAGGCGCCGCTTTTCAGATTTCAGCCATTGAATCCCTGCTGATACTTTCGTTATCTGTTGCTGGTTACGAGTTTGCTCATCTTTTAGGTTATTCAAGTCAGCCCTAAACTTATTCTGAGCATTTCGTGTTGAAATATCAGTCTTTATAACCCTTGCCGCGATTTGTTGACGTGCAATCGCATTTTCCTTTTTCCGTTCCTGCAAAGAAAGGTATTCATTAGCGGGTTCCTGAAGGGCAATAAAATGATTGCGTAATGTCTCAACGAGTGCCTTTTCATTTGTGAGTATTGGCACTTTCTTCAGTTTTTCTTTATGTTGCTCAATAACGCTGGGCAGTTTTTTGGCATTATTCGGATCAATAAGCGGTGTCAGAACAAGATCAAGGAATTGTTCGATTTTGGTAATGGCTAAAATGTCATCCGCACTTCCCTCTTTTTCATTCATTTTGGTGAGCAACTGAAATTGTTCAGGGATAAATCCACGCCTTCGTAAAAAATCTAACCATTCTTTTTGCGTATCGTTGATAAATGCCTCTAATGCGGGTAAATTTCTAACCTGTTCATTAAACCAAAGTCGGAAATCATCAAAATTCGTTTCTGGTTGGTTATTGAAGCCTAACGGTAAATGATGAAAAGACAGTTTTTTGCTCGAAATGAAACTAAAAAATAACCGTTTCAAAATAGGTGAGCCGCTGTCATTGAGTTGTGATGTTCTCAGAACACATTGTCCAATGATTCTGGTTTTATTGGTTTTCCCAAATAAGCCGGTTTGTTGATCTTCAATAGTCCATTCGGTAATAATAAATCCCAACTCACCTTGTCTGAAATAGTCTTCAAACTTCCGAGCTTCCCCTTCAGCCCTGGCAAATTTTTGCTTACGGGGTTGAAATACGGAATAGAGCAGTTGAATAATGGAACTTTTACCGCCGCCATTGCGTAAGCTGATGATGGTATCAACGGGTTTATCATTAAATTCCGGATCAGAAAATTTGATGTGAGTCCCGTGCAATCTGGCTTCTTTATGTCCAACACGAGAAAACCATAAATTCAATAATTTACTCATAGTTAATTGTCTCCTCTGTTTTGACAAGTGCTTCTCGAATCACTTCAAAGGCTCGCATGGCAGAAAATTCGCGCACATAGATACGAAATTTGGAATGGGTACGATAGGTGCCATCCTCTTCATCGGCTTTGAGAGATATAAATTTTTGCTCTGCTAGATATTTAAATGTTTGTTCGACTACCCAAAATAAGGAGCCAGCTTTGTGCCTTCCTGAAGAAGGATGGCGTGCAATCGGTGCTTTTTCATTAATTACTTCCCAAGCGTCGGTTAATCCTGGCACAACCTCTTGCTCATCACGCTTATCATTAAAAGATTCAGCCAATTGAATGAGTCGTTGACGAACATCCTTAACTGTGACATAACGAGCACGATCATAGTCAAAACTTGATTCATTAGGAAAACAAATAGCCGCAATAGTGAGAATAGTAGCACCAAACATTAGACGCTGTTCAACTTCAGCAAAACGGGTATTAATATGATCTGCAAGGATGGGGCGAAACGGACTTTGTTTTTCTACCACTGCCATCACAATACCCAGTTTGGATACATCTAACACGCGCAACCCAAATCCAGTTACTATTTGTTTGACCATTTCTCGATACTCATCATCAGTTTGGTAAGCGTCTATACATTCGCGATAACGAATATTATTATGTGGATTTAACTTAGGCTTTAAACCACAACTGACAAGATAAGCAGCATCTTCTATTTTGTGAAACATCACTAATCCTTATTTTTATACGACAATGCGCGGCGCTCAAAACGAGATTTAAGAAATT
>JAGLHR010000561.1 GCA_023143415.1 Thiomargarita sp.
GCTTTGCGTAACATCAGTTATGAAGACTGACGAAAATCTTCTTATTATATCGTAGGGGCAATCCCTTGTGGTTGCCCTGAGTAGTTACCAATTATTTATCTATTTAAATACTCAAAAATAAATTGTTGTCAAGCTAAATCACATCAAAAACTTGATAGTTGAGTTAAAGATATTGCTTAACAAATTGTTCCGTTATTTCCCTAAGCCGCTGATGCAAGAGTTTAAAAACGGTTTCTTGAATAAAATCAGGGACTTCACGATAAAACGCATGAGCAATTCCCCCCGTAATACACCCAATCGTGTCGCTATCACCGCCTAAAGAGATGGCATTTCTGATCGCATCTTCATAATCATTCGATTCTAAAAATGCGGTGATCGCTTGTGGCACCGAACCTTGACAGGATACATCAAAACGATAATTCGGTCTGATTTCATCTAAAGGGGTACTGAGATTGTAGCCAAAAGTGTTTTCAATGTAGTTCTTGATAGTGGCTTTATCATTGCCTGTTCTGGCTAAGAAAATCGCAGAGGCGGTGGCTTGTGCCCCTTTGATGCCTTCAGGATGATTATGTGTGACTTCAGCACTTTGTTTGGCTTTTTCCAACACCGTCGCTAAATCATTATAAGCAAACCCGATTGGACTAACTCGCATTGCTGAACCGTTTCCCCAACTATTGTAGGGCTGACTGTTCTCAGAAGCAGCCCATTGATAAAAATTGCCCCCATAACCGGCTCTTGGAAAATAATGAAAATATTCCTTGAGCTTGTCAACATAAGGGGCTTCATTGAGTATACTGTCTGCTAATGCCACTGTCAGCACTGTATCATCAGTAAATCTACTTTTTTCTGAGAATAGGGGAAATTCTTTTATCTTAATATTTCTCCATTCGTAAACGGAGCCAATAATATCACCTGCAATTGCGCCTATCATATTTTTTATCTCCAATCCAAAGAAAGAATAGGTGGGCAATAAAAGGACATTGCCCACCCTACATGACTTCCCAACCACGTTCAGTGAAAATCAATTTCATACTTCAATCAACTCCCTTTCTTGGGCTTTCCCCATTTTAGCTTGGGCAATTGATTCGCGTAAATGTTCAGCATTCGCCGGATTAGATAACAAATTTCGAGGCTAAAGTTTTTTGACGAAAAACTTTAGCCTCGAAAAGTGTTTCCTGCCATGAATTAAATTCATCCATCGACATTAATAAGGCTCTTTCGCCTTTATCATTACAAATAATAGTCGGTTCAACATTAGAAATGACTTGTCCTATCAGGTGATTTAGGTTTTGTGTTGCGTGATTAACCGTTACTGCATCCATTAAAATCTCCTTTCAAATTGTAATCAGTCAAAAACTCGACGCTGGAGCGTCGTGGTATGCATTCACACGCTGAGCGTGGGAACGATAAATGCCGTTGCAATAAAAGGACATTGCCCACCCTACATGACTTATATTTTTCATTCACCATTCACCATTCCGGTTTAAGATGAACGTTCCCAAGTGCCAGATTTTCCACCCGATTTTTTCTTCAATCTGACTTCTGTTATAATCATTCCACGATCCACTGCTTTACACATATCATAAATGGTGAGTAAAGCGATTTGTACCGCCGTGAGGGCTTCAATTTCTACGCCTGTTTGTCCCGTTGTTTTAACGGTGGTTTGGCAATGTACGGTATTTTTGTCTGGTAATGGAGTTAAATCCACGTTAATATGTGTCAACATCAGGGGATGACAGAGCGGAATTAATTCACTGGTTTTTTTTGCCGCCATAATCCCTGCAATTCGCGCAAGCCCTAAGACATCGCCTTTTTTATGCGTCCCTCCTATAATTAAGTTTAACGTTTCAGGTTGCATGGTAATTTGACCGTCGGCAATGGCAATACGAACTGTACTGGCTTTTTCACCGACATTGATCATGTGGGCTTCTCCAGCTTTATTGAAATGGGTGAGTGGGTTCATTTGTTGATTTCTGTTGTGAGAGATTTAAAGTGTACACCGAGTTAGAATGCGCCCGTTTCCACACGCAATGCTTCTGCCACCGTGTAGAATGAACCAAACACAATAATTCTATCACCATCGGGTATTTTAGCGAGCAAATATTTATAAGCCTTTGTAATAGAAGAGGAATGAAACGTAATACGATTAATACCGATGGCAGTTAAATGATTGGATAGACAAACTGGAGTGGCAGCGCGTGGGACTTTTAATGGCGCGATATGCCAGTAGTCAATGCGATTTTGCATGAGGTTTAAAACGCTTGCAATGTCTTTATCTTTGAGCATTCCCACGAGCGCGTGCGTTTTTCCTTGACAGGGGTGTTGATGAAGTAAATCGGCTAAAACTTTCGCGCTTAAAGGATTATGTGTGACTTCTAAGATGCGTGTGACACGCCCCGGTAGGATTTGAAAACGCCCCGGTATTTTGGTATTTGTTAGCCCTTGATGTATAGCGGATTCTGATATTAGAAACTTTTTTTGATGATTTAATAAGGTTAATACCATTAATACCCCCGCTGCGTTTTGCAATTGAAAATCACCGGGCATTTGTGGTGAGGGTAAATTTAAAAAACGTTGGGTGAAAAAACGGTGGTTTTCAATCTGATGCCAATTCCAAGTCTGATTATTGTTTTTGTTGTAAGCAAAGTCATGGGTTAAATCAAATAAGGGCGTTTTTAATTGCGCGGCGTGTTCAATCAAACGTTGTGGTGGGTTAGCATCAGAGCAAACGGCGGGATGTTGCGCCCGAAATATCCCTGCTTTTTCAAAGCCAATTTGTTCTCGATCATGCCCTAGCCATTCTACATGATCGATATCTATTGCAGTAATTAAAGCAATGTCTGCATCAAAAATATTCACTGCATCTAATCGCCCTCCCAATCCCACTTCAAGCAGTGCTAAGTCAACTTCTTGTTTTTGAAATATTAACATTGCAGCTAAGGTGCTAAATTCAAAAAATGTGATGGCAACCGTTCCTCTCATTTCTTCAATTAATTCAAAGGCTTGACATATTTCTGAATCACTGACTTCAATTTCCCCAATACAAATACGTTCATTGTAACGTAATAAATGGGGGGAGGTATAACGCCCGACGCGATAACCCGCCGCAGATAATATGCCATCTAGTAGGGTAATGCTGGAGCCTTTGCCATTTGTTCCTGCAACGCTAATGATTGGAAATGGGGGAGGTAATAAGTTGAGGCGTTGGGCAACGGTGCGAATGCGATTAAGTCCTAATTTTATTTCTTGAGGATTGAGCGATGTTTGCCAATCAAGCCATTCTTTGAGAGTGTTGAAGTGCATGTTAATGTGTTTTTGTCATTACTCAGCGGTTAGCCTTGAAATTGATTTCAAGGCTGAGTAGTTATATGAACCTATCCGGCCCTATTCGTTTTTAATTTTAGAATTCGAGGTGAAAGTTTTTTCTTTAAAAAAA
>JAGLHR010000562.1 GCA_023143415.1 Thiomargarita sp.
CACTTCGTTCCTACCCACCCTACAAACTACATGACTAATTCGTTATATGCTATCAATTCTATCAATCATGATTCAGGTATTGTTTTGGATTGATTTTAGAACGATTTTCAATTACTTGAGGAATAAAAATTTTATCAAAACATTGAGGTAGTAAATCAAGCGCTTCAATCTTGGATAAAAAAATAATTGGGCTGGTATTAGAAACAACGTTCATAAGCATTTATGTGTGAGTTGATCAACGGTTTTTATATCATCTAGCACCGTCTCATCAGCAAAGGTATAACCGACATCGAAATGTTCTTTCAAACGATAATGAAATTCATCAAAACCCAATTTTGCTAAAGAAGCTGCGGCACCAAAACTCACTTTATGGGCATGATATAAACTCGCCGCTAGAAAAAATTCGGCAGATTGACTACCATAAGGTTCAAGTACTTCATAAAAATGAGGATTAAGTTGTATAGGCATTATTAACTTCCTATTAAAAATACGACCGATTGAAAAAATGTCAGTTTTATGTATCGTCTCATTGCACGCCCACCATTTCAGCTTTGATACTAAGCCAGGTAGGGTGAGCAAACGTGGTGTGCATCGGCATCCCACAATGTTTGAACGTTTTGCCGTTGCACCAAAGTTGCCCACCTTACATTCTGACTTTCGCCTCGAATGGTCTCATTTTTTTAATTTTTGATCAAGCAAATCCTGTAAAGGACGAATCAGATCCATGGGCAATGGGAAAATGACGGTATGACTCTTATCCTCATTGGCAATATCACTGAGCGTCTGCAAATAGCGCAATTGGATTGCTTGAGGTTCTTTGGATAAAATCCTTGCCGCTTCCTGCAATTTTTGAGAGGCTTGAAATTCACCATCGGCGTGGATGATTTTAGCGCGGCGTTCACGCTCCGCTTCTGCTTGACGGGCAATGGCTCGAATCATAGATTCGTTCAAATCAACATGTTTGATTTCGACGTTAGCCACTTTTATCCCCCAAGCGTCGGTTTGCCTGTCCAGAATTTCCTGGATACTACTGTTAAGTTTGTCACGTCCAGAAAGCATATCATCCAGTTCATGTTGACCTAAAACGGAACGTAGCGTCGTTTGAGCCAGTTGACTGGTTGCTTGTTGAAAGTTCTCAACTTGGATGATAGCTTTATCTGGTTCCATCACCCGAAAATAAACCACCGCGTTGACTTTAACCGACACATTGTCTTGCGAGATGACATCTTGGGTAGGCACATCCATGACGACGGTACGCAGATCGACCAAAACCATTTGTTGAACAAATGGGATAATGGTGATTAATCCCGGTCCTTTGATTGTTTGATAACGTCCTAAAAAAAAGACCACGCCACGTTCATATTCACGCAAGATTCTTATGGAATAAAATAGAATGGCTAAAGAGACAATACCAATACCAATAACAAAATTAGACATAATTAACTCCTATTTTTTACTGTTGAATCAGACCTGACAGGTTTCCAAAACCTGTCAGGTCTAGTCGTCGATGTTATTTCATTAGCGTATGGGTTCAACTTTTAAGATGAGTCCATCTATACCGATTACTTTAATACGCTCTCCAGGGCTAATGGAAATCGAAGCTTGTGCATTCCAAACTTCACTGTGAACAGTGACACGCAATGGTTCTCCCTTATTACTCAAGCATTTACCTTCTTTTCCGAACATTTCCTCTCGCCCGCTAACGACGGGTTTTGCGCGTATCTTAATGATGGCACGAACAACCCATAAAAAAAAGAGGAGACTAGCTAAACTAATCCCGCCAATAAGAGAACGAGAAATGGCATAATCTGGCGTTTCGGTATCTATTAAAATAACCGAGCCAATCACAAAGGCAAGCAAGCCACCTATGCCCAGCGCACCAAAACTCGGTACAAACGCTTCACTCACCATGAAGGCAATTCCCAATAAAATCAATGCCATACCGGCAAAATTCACGGGTAATACTTGAAAGGCAAATAAGGCGAGTAATAAGGAAATACCGCCTATGACACCTGGTAATACACTGCCTGGATTAAGCAATTCAAAAAATAATCCGTAAAAGCCTAGCAGCATAAGAATATAGGCGACATTGGGGTTAGTAATGACAGACAGTAGCCTATTTCGCCAATCTGGTTTATAGGTTTGTATCTTCATTCCTAAAGTTGAAAGCTGACGTTCTTCACCTAATAGTTTGACTGTTCTCATATTTATTCTTTTGAGCAATTGTGGTATATCCACAGCTATCAAGTCAATAACGCCTTTTTCCAAAGCATCTTCTGCCGATAAACTGGCAGATTTACGCACGGCTTCTGCCGCCCATTCTGGATTTCGCCCTTGCATCTGTGCTAAAGAGCGCAAATAGGCTTCCGCATCGTTAACCATTTTATGTGTCATCGTGTCGCCAGTCGATTTAACTGCTTTCTGAGTCTCATCCTTTTCGGAATCACTTGGTTTTTCAGGTGTAAAGCCAATTCCACCGATTTGTACTGGAGTTGCTGCACCTAAATTTGTCCCTGGAGCCATCGCTGCGACATGACTGGCATAAAGAATATAAGTACCTGCACTTGCTGCCCGTGCGCCAGAGGGTCCCACATAAGTGACAACAGGAATTGGAGAAGCGATAATCGTTTGTACAATTTCACGCATGGCAACATCAAGGCCACCTGGCGTATCCATTTGCAATACGACCAAAGTGACTCCTTGTTCTTGTGCTTTTTCCAAACCCTTTTTGAGATAATCCGATGTGGCAGGACCAATCGCCCCTTTGATTTCCAATACCCAAGCTTTTTCACCGGCTTGTACTTGAAGGGATAGTAATAAACAAACTAAAATCTTCGATAAAAATACACTGAATTTATTCATAATGCAAATAACTACTGAGTCAAATTATCGGATATTTTGGAGTCCAACGCTTTAGCT
>JAGLHR010000563.1 GCA_023143415.1 Thiomargarita sp.
GCAATCCCTTGTGGTTGCCCTGTTAATTAGTCTCCATCCGGAAACTGCTTTGAAAATCCCAAAGTTGATGTTGGATACCAAACAATGGGCATCTTGGAGTTCAACGCTTTAGCTTTGGAGGTGTTTCTGGATGGACACTAATTAGAAAACGCAAACTGGAGTAAAGATGAAAAAACGAGTATTATATGGTGTAGCGGATTACCAAAAAATTGTCCGCGAAAATGGTTATTTCGTTGATAAAACCCATTACATTGAAAAACTAGAACAGAACCAAAATCAGGTTTTTTTGCGTCCACGCCGGTTTGGTAAATCTCTCTTTTGCCAAATGCTAGAATGTTACTACGATGTCAACCAACTTGATGACTTTGAAAGGCTGTTTGGACAGACTTATATTGGACAACACCCGACTCCCCGGCACAACGCCTTTTTCATTTTACATCTGGATTTTTCCATCGTAGAACCCACTGGCACGATGAAAGAGATTGAGGAAAGTTTTAACTTGACTTGTAACTTGCGCTTGCGAAAAGTTGTTAACCAAAATCAAAAGTGGTTTAAAGACAAAGTGAGTATAGAAGTGAAAGGCAAAACTTCATTCAATTTCCAATCACTTATCATGTTCATTCAAGAGCATAAGGATTTGCCAAGGCTATATGTGATTATTGATGAATATGATAACTTTGCCAATCAACTGATTACAGGGCATAAAGAACCTTTGTATAGAGAACTCACAGCAGATGACGGTTTTCTCAAAACCTTTTTCAAAATCTTGAAGGAGGGCTGTAAAACGGGAGTGATCGCGAATGTCTTTATTACAGGCGTTTTGCCGATTGCAATAGATGACATGGCTTCTGGCTATAACATAGCTAATTTCATCACCTTGCGGCGAGAGTTTGAACAAATGTTAGGTTTTACACAAACAGAAGTGGTGCAGCTATTAGATGAAGTCTATCAAGACTATGAACTTGAACCGGCTACTCGCTCGGAAGTAGAAGAGGTTATCAAGAACCATTACAATGGTTATCACTTTGTCACGCCAGAGGGTGAGGCACTCTATAATTCCACGCTGGTAATGTACTTTTTAAATCAACTTTGTGAGGAAAAAACGATCCCCAAACATTTGATTGATCTCAATCTGAAAACCGACATTTCTTGGGTAAGACGCTTAACCGCCTCGAATCCAAAAAACACCGAAGAATTTGTGGATCAACTCACCTTGCACAATCGGATTGCTTATGACGATATGCTTCTCGTCGAAAAATTCAATTTGTTTCAATTCTTTGAAAAGAGCTTTTTTCCCATTTCATTTTTCTATTTGGGCATGTTAACCTTGCGCGATGATTTTTATTTGAAACTGCCTAATCTCAATATGCGCCAAATTTTTGTGGAATATTTCAATGAAATCCACCATATTGATGTTTCGACTCACTATGCTGAGATGATGCAAGGCTTTGTCAATGAACCAAATCTTGAGCAATTGTTTACGGGCTATTGGGAAAAATACGTTTCACAATTACCAGAAACCATTTTTGCCCAAGTCAATGAGAATTTTTATCGCACGACTTTTTATGAATTATGCAGTCGCTATTTATCTCGCTGGTTTCTGTGGCATGTTGAACGTTCTTATCCGCAGGGCAAAAGCGATTTAGAATTTGTAGGCAAATATAACGAGAAGTTTGCGGGATTGCGTTGGGTGATTGAATTTAAGTATTATTCCAATACAGCACTCAAAAAGTCTAAAACCAGTATCAAGAATTGGGAATTGTTGGAGGAAGACACTGGGCAAATTAAAGGTTATGTGGAAGGCTTAAAAAAAGAATATCCGGAAGCGCGAATTTCGCAGTTTGTGATTTATTGTTTTGGCAATCAGGGGTTTCGTGTGTTTACAGTGGATGAAGCAGGGAATTGAAGGGATTGAAAGCAGGTAAGGAACGTTTCGAGGTTTTAGTTTTTTTTCAAAAAACTAAAACCTCGAAAATGAAATCATATCGTTTCGAGGTTTGTAACTACTCAGCCTTGAGATCAATTTCAAGGCTGAAAGCTTTCGAGGCTAACGTTTTTTTAAAGAAAAAACGTTAGCCTCGAAGAGGTTTTAGTTTTTTTGAAAAAAAAACTAAAACCTCGAAAAGCAGGCTCAGCTCTCTCTATAATTAATTATACTGCACACGGGCATAACTAAAACTTTTTATGCTGGTGTTCGGTGGGCTACAATTCTTAAATTTTCATGTAGGGTGGGCAATCTTTTACTGCCCACCTTCCTCATTAAAAAAGTTAAGTTTATTACCTTGTTGAGTATAGTCTGTTTTAACAGTCGAGGCTAATGTTTTTTTGAAAAAAAACATTAGCCTCGACTTTAGTTTTTAGCCTTGAAATTGATTTCAAGGCTAACTAACCGCTGAGTAGTTACTATTTTTTTAGCAATTTTATCAAAAAATCACCTTTATATTCAAGTGGTTAAGCCATAAAACATCTTAGGCAACCGCTTCAATTGAATTCTCAATTTCCAACAAAGCCTGTAATGGTTCAGGCGCAGCCGTGATTGGACGACCAATAACCAAATAATCGGCACCCAACTTTAACGCTTCTACCGGTGTCATCACCCGCTTTTGATCATCCTGTAAACTACCAACCGGGCGAATTCCGGGTGTAACAATCTTAAAATCTGGACCAACGATTCGACGTATGATGACAATCTCATGTGGTGAACACACAACCCCATCAAGACCGCAATTATAGGATAAACGAACCAAGCGTAACACATTTTCTTCTAACAAACCATGCAAGCCGACAGCATACAAATCAACGCGATTAAAGCTAGTTAAAACGGTTACAGCAACTAACAAAGGACGCTCACGACGTTTTTCCAAAGCCTCCCTAGCCGCCAATAACATATTGCGTCCACCCAAAGCATGGACATTAATCATCCAAACACCCAAATCTGCGGCGGCTAAACAGGCGCGTGCCACTGTATTGGGTATATCATGGTATTTCAAATCTAAAAAGACATCAAAATTTTGCTTAACCAACTTCTCAACCAATGCTGTACCGCTACGAGTAAATAATTCCTTACCGATTTTAACCCGACAACGTTCACGCCCTAATTGTTTAGCAAGAGCAAGAGCGCGTTCAGGTTGAGCGAAGTCTAAAGCAATAATTAAAGGAGACATAAAAATTATTCACCATCAATACCCTGTATGGGTTTAAGCGTATTCCATTGTTGACAACTTGGACATTGCCAATGCAATTTTCTGGCTGTAAATCCGCAATGGCGACATTTGTAAGCAGGCTTATTTTTCAATAATTGCGTGGTTAAATCTTTCAATAACAACAAATGCTCACGACGAATACTCGCATTATCGGATAAGACTAAATCTAGCAAATAGTCAAGCCCGCGTACAGAAGGATGCAAATGCAAATGCCTAACAATAAAATCAGCAGCCAGTTGTTCACCCTCTTGCACCTTGATAATTTTTGCCAGCATTAACACCGGTGTTATCCCACCATAGCGTTCCAACATAAAGCGCAAATAACGGGCAAATTGATCTTCTTGCCCAATAGCCTCATAACAACTTTGCAAAGGTTCTATCACTTCAGTCAGATAATCGGGGTCCTGTCGTTCGACTCGTTGAAACGCTAAAATAGCTTCCTCCCGACTCTCTCTCTCAAGAGCCAATTGACCCTCTATCAAACTCGCACGGACACAATTGGGATCCGCTTTGAGGGCATTCTCTATCGCTTCCTGTGCCGTATCATTTTGTCCTTCTTGTCGGTAATCTTCAGCCAGTTCACAATAATATTGGGCAATGACACAGTGTATCTGCTTATGATCAAGCACAACCAATTGTTGCGCGATGCTGATAGCTTTATTCCAATCCTGTTCTTGCTGGTAAATCTCTAATAATTGACGTAAGGCTAAAACCTGATATGTTCCAGATATTGCCAGTTCTCGAAATAAATCTTCAGCCCTATCAAGTAACCCTGCATGACGATAATCATGAGCCAGTTCAAACAAAGCTAAACTGCGCTGTTGAGGATTAAGGGTAGTTCTTGCGATGAGATTTTGATGGATGCGAATTGCTCGATTAACTTCGCCACGGCGACGGAATAAGAGACCTAAAGCTAAATGAGTTTCGACAGTATCGCTATCGACATCAATAAGTTTAATAAAAACATCAATCGCTTTATCAGGCTCTTCATTAAGCAAATAATTCAAACCCTTGAAATAGTCAGGAGATAAAAAGGATTTCCCCCGCTGTGCCACTAACCATCCAGAAGCTGCGGCAACCGGCAACAGCAACCATAAAAAATAACTCATTGCATCAATATCTAAAAGGTGTACAAGCCTAAAGTTTCAAACTTCAGGCTTGAATGAATGGTTTCGAGGTTTCCGTTTTTTGAAACTGAAACCTCGAATGGTTTCGAGGTTTCCGTTTTTTGAAACTGAAACCTCGAATGGTGAATGGTTTGAATAATTCATCATTCACCATTCATCATTTTACCACCTCTATTAACTCTATCTCGCAATTCCTTGCCCGGTTTGAAATGGGGTACATATTTTTCAGATAACTCAACAGGTTCTCCGGTTCTAGGATTACGTCCATGTCGGGGCGACCGATAATGCAGAGAAAAACTACCAAAGCTACGAATTTCTATCCGCTCCCCATTTTCCAAAGATTGGGCCATTTGTTCTAAGATAGTTTTAACAGACAAATCAATCTCTTTCTGAGATAATTGAGTTTGCTTGAGTGAAAGTGCTTCAATCAATTTAGATTTTGTCATTTTTTTCAGTTACCCATTATCAATTATCAGTACGGATATATGAACCTATCCCACTATTCGTTTTCGCCGCTCAGAAATCCGATTTTTGGAAAGGATTTCTTAAACCTCGTTGTCAAAAACCAAAATATTTTTACTCATTGTTCTGCATTTTTGAATAGGGCCGGATAGGTTCATAGACGTTCAGAAAATTCTGAGTTCGAGGTGAGTTCGAGGTTTAAATTTTTTTAACTTTAGCCTCGAAACCCAGTTTCTTGCGGAAACTTGGTTTCTTTTATGTTTTCAAGGTTTAAGTTTTCTTCAAAAAACTTAAACCTCAAAACGAAACGAAAAGTTTCAAAAAACTTTTCGCCTCGAATTTGAAAAACGATATCAGTACGGATAACTGTCGAGGCGAAAGTTTTTTCTTTTATAGATTTTCAGAAAAATCATTTCATAAATTGAAGCATTTTTAATTTCACGCTAAGACGCTAAGAAGAAAATTGAACCGCTTTGCGCCTTTGCGTGATCAACACTAAAAAAACTTTAGCCTCAATAACTGAATTTACTCTTCGTTGTCCATTTTTTCCTTTAACAAATCGCCAAACGTTGCTGAAGGTTCTTCTGAATGACCATAATCTTGAATCGCAGTCGCTTCTTCTTCCGAAACCAACGCCTTAATAGACAGATTTATCACACGCTTCTTACGATCAATATAAATGATCTTTGTTTCTACTTCATCACCTTCTTTTAATAAACGACGGGCATCTTCAACACGCTCACGCGCTAATTCCTGAGAACGTAATACACCCTCTACACCTTCTCCCAAATTAATAATAGCCTTGTGGTTATCAACTTCACCGATAATACCCTTGACGACACTACCCTTGGGATTCTCCACAACAAAATTAGAAAAGGGATCTTTATCCAATTGCTTTATACCCAGTGAAATTCTTTCACGTTCCGCATCGACGGCTAAAACAACGGCTTCAACTTCATCTCCTTTCTTATAATTATGTACAGCTTCCTCACCTGTAACATTCCAAGAAATATCAGACAAATGTACTAATCCATCAATACCGCCATCTAATCCGATGAAAATACCAAAATCGGTGATAGATTTGATATGTCCCGCCACTTTGTCATTTTTTTGATGAAGGTTTGCAAACTCATCCCACGGATTAGGATTACACTGTTTGATACCCAACGAAATACGGCGACGTTCTTCATCAATATCAAGTACCGTGACTTCAACATCATCCCCAACTTGTACCACTTTAGAAGGATGTATATTCTTATTAGTCCAGTCCATTTCTGAAACATGTACCAACCCCTCTACACCTTCTTCGATTTCTACAAAGCAACCGTAATCTGCCAGATTGGTCACTTTACCAAATAAACGTGCGCCTTCAGGGTAACGACGTGCAATATCATGCCAAGGATCCTCGCCCAATTGCTTGAGACCTAAAGAAACGCGAATACGTTCACGGTCAAATTTGAGGACTTTAACTTCGATTTCACTACCAACACTGACTATTTCACTTGGATGTTTAACACGCTTCCAAGCCATATCAGTAATGTGTAACAGACCATCCACTCCACCTAAATCCACGAAGGCACCATAATCAGTGAGATTTTTAACCACACCTTTCAATGCCATACCTTCTTGCATGGATTCTAATAAAGCATCACGTTCTTGGCTATGCTCTTGTTCAACGACAGCACGACGCGAAACAACAACATTATTGCGCCGTTTATCTAATTTAATCACCTTAAAAGGTAAAGGTTTATTTTCCAAATAGGTCGTATCACGTACAGGACGCACATCCACCAAAGAACCCGGCAAAAATGCACGGATATCATTCATGTTAACAGTAAAACCGCCCTTCACCTTTTCAGTAATAATACCGATCATGGTTTCACTACTTTCAAATGCACGTTCAAGCACTCCCCAAGCTGCTGCCCGTTTCGCTTTTTCACGAGATAATTTGGTTTCACCAAATCCATCTTCTAAGCTATCTAATGCAACTTCGACTTCATCACCAATCTCAACTTCAACTTGACCATTCCCACCATAAAATTGTTCAATGGGAACAACACCTTCAGACTTGAGGCCAACATTGATGATGACCACATCATGACGAATATCCTCAATCTTGCCTGTAATAATACTACCAGGCTTCATCTTTTGTTCAGATTGACTTTCTGCAAATAATTCAGCAAAGCTTTCGCTCATATCAGTTATCAATTATCAGTTATCAATTATCAGTTATCAGCCTTCCTCTTATGGATGACTATTTCACTTTCAAACCAATAACGGAATAAAGTCATAAAGACTTAAAAAACCGCAAATAAAAAATTGCGGGTTAGTTAATGACATTCACTCTTTTCAGCAAGTAATTAACCGAAAATGAGTGACCCTAGTAAATACGAATTAATTAAGAAATGGTTTAAAATCAATTCAAGGTTCAAGTTGCTAAAAAAACTTGAACCTCGAAAGTTAAAAATGAATGTATTCCAAAGCTGTTGGACTCCAAAACCAAATTTCAACTCTTAATTCGCAGTAACTACTCAGGGCAACCACAAGGGATTGCCTACATAATAGGCAACCACAAGGAATTGCCCCTACATCAGAAGATTTTCGTCTGTATTAATAAGAATATTTCAGCCTAAAGTTTTT
>JAGLHR010000564.1 GCA_023143415.1 Thiomargarita sp.
GAAATCAATTTCAAGGCTAAAAGCATTCGAGGTTTGAGTTTTTTAAAGAAAAACTCAATCCTCGAATAGTCTGCTAAAGCAGACTAATTAAATTATTTAGCTTTCGCCTGCTTTCGCCTTGAAATCAATTTCAAGGCTGAGTAGTTAGTAATATTCCCTCTTTTTTGACGATTTTATCAATTAATCTATTTTGGGATTGATCGGCTAAAATAACATCTATCTTTTGATCCCCTATTAAAGATTTAAGCATCACTAAAAAATCTATTCTTTTTTTAACGCCATCTAAAACTCTTTTTTCAGACAAGATGTATAAATCAATATCACCACCACATCTGGAATCGTTAATTCGACTGCCAAATAGGTAAATTTTAGAATGGGGAAAAAACGATTCTTTAGCCTTTAGAATCGCTGAAATCTGATTTTGCGAGAGTCTCATAAAATCTATTTATCTCAATTTGGGTTTCTTCAAATAGGTTTGAAACCATATTCGCTTTAATATAATCTAAAACCTCTTGAAATATTTGAACAAGCTCTAAGCCCTTTGTTTCAAAAAGAGAATTTAGAAGCTCTATATCACTATTTATATCATCTAAATATTCATGAGCCAGCGCATTTCTGATTTCCCTCATTGTTTGCCAATTCACATTATCACTGATAACACCATATTTTTTCAGAATATTTAAGATTTCTAAAATAGGCTTATTAAAAACGACAGTTTCACCTAGATTAGCTACAACAGATTTAAAAAGTTTTGTTCCCATATCATCTTGCAGCTTTTGAAATCGATAGACAAATTGATCAATATGTTCTATTTCTTCATCAGATAGATTTTGATATTCTGAAAGAGTTATTAAGGGGAAGATATCCTTCATCTTCCCTCTGGCATATAAAACTCTAAGAGAATGCCTAATTGCTAAACGAATATTAAAATTAAGTTTTTCCTGTTCCATTATCAACGGATTGAATTTTCAACATTAATCACAAGTAACTACTCAGCGGTTAGCCTTGAAATCAATTTCAAGGCGAAAAGCATTCGAGGCTAAAGTTTTTTGTACTCAGGGCAACCATA
>JAGLHR010000565.1 GCA_023143415.1 Thiomargarita sp.
CTTTCTTATATATAATCCTTGTAGTGATTGTTTGAATAACGAAAAAACTTGATGTTCGAGTGAAACTTTTCTTATCACAACCACAAATGCGAATTAAGAGTTAAAAATATTTGACAAAGCTAAAGCGTTTTCGAGGTATTAGTTTCAAAAAACTAATACCTCGAACTCCATTTTCAATGGAGTTTCAACTCTTAATTCGCATGCGTAAGTCCTATAAATCATAATCACCTAAAAATAGAATGAATATACTCATTACCGGTGGTGCTGGTTTTATCGGTAAAACACTTGCCAATAAACTCATTTTCGATGGCATCAGTACTACAATAATAGATATTAAAAATGATAATTTCTTAATTGCTACTGATAAAAGAATCCACATACAAGGAGATGTTTGTGAACCATCAATAATGAAAAGGGTATTTTCTAATCAAATATTTGATGGTATTGTTCATCTCGCTGCTGTGTCTCGCGTTATTGAGGCAGAAAATAATCCTGATGAATGTTGGCGTACTAATGTGGGTGGTGTGAAAACGTTATTGAAAGCGATTGAACAATCTACCCAAAAACCTTGGTTAATTTTTGGCAGTAGCCGAGAAGTTTACGGAGAAGCGCAATCATTACCCGTCAAAGAATCTGATGCGAAAAAAGCGGTTAATATCTACGGTGAATCCAAAATTGAAGGTGAACGTCTGTTTACTGATTTTGCTCATAACCAGAACTTAAATTGTGCTATTGTTCGATTTTCCAATGTTTATGGGAATCGTTTTGATATATTTGATCGCGTTATTCCAAGATTTATTCGTGCGATAGCAACGGGTAATACGCTAACGATAGAAGGCGGAGAGCAACTTATTGATTTTACTCATATTGATGACACTGTAAATTCCCTTCTCAAGTTGATTGATTACCTGGGTAATAATGAGGTGATACAAACAGAATTTCACTTTTGCCCTGGCTTCGGTTGGTCACTTTATGACTTGATTTCGTCTATTGAGCAAGCAATCGGTAAAACCGCGTCTGTCAAAGTCAATCAGAAAAGAAATTATGATGTGGTCAAATTCGTTGGCGATACCACCAAAATAAAAACAGAGTTAGGATTGGAACAGTTCCTTCATTTACAGGAAGGAATACAGAAATCTATTAGTGAATATCTTTATGATATGGAGTTGAGTGCGAAATGAAAATAGTAAAAGTCATCCATGGATTCCCGCCTGATTATATGGCAGGTTCTGAAGTTTATTCCTACCACTTAGTAAAAGCACTTCGATCCCAGGGCGAAGACGTTTCGGTTTTCACCAGTGTCGAAAACGCTTTTGATCCGGAATATAAAGTCTATGATGAGTGCTATCAGAACATTCCTGTGAGGCGGGTGAATAAATTTCGTCGCGATTACCAATATCAAGACAAGTTTTATGACAGCCAAATAGACAATTTGTTCAAAGCTTACTTAGAGGAATTGAAACCGGATTTAGTTCATTTTGGTCATTTATCGCATTTATCCACCCAATTGATACCCATCACAAAACAGGAATATGGTTTGCCAATTGTTTTTACTATCCATGATTTCTGGATGTTTTGCGTTAAAGGGCAACTTATCAATCATGATGGCAAAATTTGTCAATGCCCCTCAGTGAATCGTTGTTTGGCTTGTTCACCTTATCATCCCACAAAATCAGAAGTCGAGAAAGTATTACAATGTATGCAGTATGTGATTGATTTGGTAGATATTTTTCTCTCACCTTCTCATACCTTACGTGACTTTTATATCAAGCAGGGCGTTCCAAAAGAAAAAGTCGTTTATTCCAAATATGGATTTGATACCCGCCAAATAAGTTACCGCCCTAAAACCTATACTCAACAATCCAAAGTCAAATTTGGTTTTATGGGGCGTATTATTCCCACTAAAGGAATTCGCGTCTTGATTGATGCTTTCAAAAAAATTGACGCGACACTGAATATTTACGGGCAAATCGGCAAAGAAAAGCGATTTCTGCAATTTGATAATATTCATTTCAAAGGGGGTTATGATAACCATTCCATTCAATCAGTGTTAGCTGACATAGATGTGCTGATTGTGCCTTCCTTATGGTATGAAAATTCTCCGTTGGTTATTCAAGAAGCTTTTTTAGCGGGCATCCCGGTGATTACTTCTAATATTGGTGGCATGAAAGAATTGGTAAACGATGGGGTTAATGGTTATTTGTTTGAAGTGGGGAATGCTCAATCGCTAAAAAATGTCGTCCTTAAAATCACTGCCAACCCTATTATGTTAAATTCACTCACCGTATCACCGCAAGAAGTGAGAGATATTCAAGAGGATGCTCAGTTTGTTCGGCAAATTTATCATCAAGTGAAAACCAATGACTGAAAAAAAACTTTGGCGTATTACAATTGATACCTAAATCCTGCAAGTAAAA
>JAGLHR010000566.1 GCA_023143415.1 Thiomargarita sp.
GGCTGCACACCTTTATGGTTGCCTGTTTTCTATATAAAAAAATAAAATTGATTTTAAAATCAAATAGTTATAAATTTATAATTTAATTAATCGCTATAATTCTAATGAGGTACTTATGACACAATATTCACAAATCATTCGTGATGGTTTATGGCATAACAACCCTGGCTTTGTTCAATTGTTGGGGCTTTGTCCACTTTTAGCAGTAACAGGTACATTAGTCAATGGGTTAGGTTTAGGCATTGCCACCACTTTAATTTTAATCACTTCTAATATCACCGTTTCACTTATTCGTAACATCGTACCTAACGAAATCCGTTTGCCTGTATTCGTATTAGTCATTGCTTCATTTGTCACCGCTGTTGAAATGATGCTTAAAGCATTTTACTATGACTTATACTTATCATTGGGTATTTTTATTCCCTTGATTGTCACCAACTGTGCTGTCATAGGGCGAGCGGAAGCGTTTGCTTCTAAAGAACCCGTTGATAGGGCTTTTTTAGATGGTTTAATGATGGGGTTAGGTTTCACTTTTGCCCTCACAATGTTAGGTGCTTTACGTGAACTATTAGGCTATGGCACTTTGTTTGCCCAAGCGAGTTTAATGTTTGGGCAGTCGGCTGAATGGATGACGATTACCGTATTTGAAGATTACCGAGGTTTTCTATTAGCTGTGTTGCCGCCAGGCGCATTTTTTGGTTTGGGATTACTCATTGCATTCAAAAATGCCATAGATAAACGTTCCTCATTGTAAATTATTAATGGATAACTGAAATGAGTCATTCTCTACAAGATCAACTTTTAAAAATGGGTATTGCCTCCCAAGAGCAGGCTAAAAAAGCCGATAAACAGGCGAAATTAAAAACGCATCAACAACAGAAGAAGAAAAGAAAGCTTAAAAAACGAGGTACGACTGAGCCAATAGATACTGATTCAGTCGCCTACCAAGCGGCAAAAGCGCGTGAAAAAGAAATTGAACGTGCAACGGAATTGAATCGTCAAAGAGAGGTGCAGCGTTTGGAAAAAGAGTTACAGGCACAAGTACGCGATTTGATTAAACGTCATCAGGTGAATGATCGCAATGCGGATATAGCTTATAACTTTGTTGATGGAAGTCAGCTCGTTCAGAAAATATTCGTGACTGCCAAACAGCAGCAACAACTCAGTAGTGGTTTTGTAGCCGTCGCTGTTTTAGAAGGGGTTTACTATTTAGTACCTGCGCCCATTGCCGAAAAATTGCTTGAACGTGTGCCTGAAACGGTGGTTTATCTGAGCAAAGATGAGGTAAGCGATGAAGATGATCCTTATGCAGATTATCCTATCCCAGATGATTTGATGTGGTAATGTTTAATGTTTAACTGATGTGACGCAAAGCGATTTTATTCGATCTTAGAAATCCGATTTTTTTTCAAAAATCGGATTTCTTAAACCCCGTGCTCAAAAAACCAACTATTTTTGTACTCAGCCCCCTCGTTCCCAAGCGAGAGCTCTCATCGTTAGTCATAAGT
>JAGLHR010000567.1 GCA_023143415.1 Thiomargarita sp.
AAAACTTTAGCCTCGAATGCTTTTCGCCTTGCAATTTCAAAGCGGAGTAGTTACAATGTATCAAGAATATAAAATCCTTTATAATCATATATTTAATAATATATTGACTGGGAATAGCTGAGAGTTTGCAACTGTGCTCAATCGTCCAGTGATAATAATGTTTCTGGTGTGACGAAGTGTTGCAGGTGTTGACCATTAAAATGTACTATGGCTGGTGTGCGCCCTGGGTAAGAGATCCCGTTTGTAAAAAGCTCATCATCTGATAATTTGTGACGTTCTATAAAGTAGCGTATGTGACGCATAGATTTTCTTATTCGACGATCACGAATAGCAGCAAGGGCTTTTGTTGATGTGTCATTTAAGGGAGTCGTTGCTAATTGTGCCTCATACTGTTGATGAGATAAGCTAGCTAAATTAGCAAGGGCATCTAAAGTGGGTCCCCTCTTATTGCCTTGCAATCTTTCCATGACTGAGAACCAACTCGCTAATAACACCTGGGCAAAGTCGGGATAGTCTAGCAAGGTTTCCCGACGTACAATAATCATATCAAAGATTTCTTTTGGAACTTGGCGGCTGTCAAAAAGAATTTTTGCAGAATTTTCATTGATTAACTTGTATAAATTAGGGTTATTGGTGACAACGCCATAAATCTTTTTGTCCGTAAACATTTCTGGAATATCCACTTGGGCAGTATCCAGTATATTAATGTCATCGAAGGGGAGTTGATGACGAATTAAATAACGGTCAAAAAGATAGTGACTGACCGAATTTTTAACCAGAGCAAATGTCTTTCCGCGTAAACTATGGACACTGGTATCGGCTTCTGATGGTAATAAGATAGCATCATTACCTGCACTTTTATTGGTAATTAATATGACATCCACTTCTAATTCACGCTTAATCAATTGTGCAATAGCGTCAATATTAGAAATAGCAACGGCATGAACTTCTTCTGAGAGAAATTGGTCGATGGTTTCTTGATAATTATCTGAAACAAATTCAAATTGGATTTTATATTCAGTTGCATACTGATGAAATATCTCTTCCTCATTAGCTAGATACCAAGGCATCCATGCAATATGAGGGGCAACCGCTAGGGAAAGTGGTACCATTGGATGTTTATCATCTTCATCAGTTGCATCACTTCCCCCGGTGATATAGGATATAAAATCGCATCCACTCAAAAGGGGTAATAGGCTTATTAGTAAAAAGAATACGCGCATATTTTTATGGAATGTTTTAATATTCATTACTGAAAAACAATTTTTGAGACGAAAGTTTTTTTTAAATAAAAAAACTTTCGCCTCAAAACGATTATTGATGCGAATTAAGAGTTAAAATTGGAGTCCATTTCGAGGCTAAAGTTTTTTGAAGAAAAACTTTAGTCGAGGTTTGTTTTTTCGTAACTACTCCGCCTTGAGATAAATCTCAAGGTGAAAGCATTCGAGAGTCGAGGTTAAAGTTTTTTCTTTAAAAAAACTTTAACCTCGACTTGAGTTTTTTGAAAAAAAACTCAAACCTCGAATGTATTCCAATTTTAATTCTTGATTTGAAGCTAAAGTTTTTTGTAACGACTCAGGGCAAC
>JAGLHR010000568.1 GCA_023143415.1 Thiomargarita sp.
GCGGTTCGGTGGGTTTCGCTCTCGCTACTCAGGGCAACCACAAGGGATTGCCCCTACATCAGAATATTTTCGTCAGTCGGAATAAGATATTGTTGTAGTTGTAGGGGCAATCCTTTATGGTTGCCCTGAGTAGTTACGCTTTGAAAACAGTTCTCCATAACCTTCTTCAACCAATTTCTCTTTTGGGATAAAGCGCAACGCCGCAGAATTGATACAGTAGCGCAAACCTGTCGGACCATCTGAAAAAACATGCCCTAAATGAGAATCACCATATTTGCTACGCACTTCAATGCGTGACATGAAGAGTTTAGAGTCTTGACGTTCTATGATGTGATCCTTATTGATGGGTTGAACAAAACTCGGCCATCCGGTGCCGGAATCAAATTTGTCTTGTGAAGAGAATAAGGGTTCCCCACTTACAATATCGACATAAATGCCTTCTTGTTTGTTATCCCAGTATTCATTTTGAAAAGCACGCTCCGTCGCTTCGTTTTGCGTCACGTCATATTGCAGGGCGGTGAGTTGATTGTGCAAAATCTCATCTGTTGGCTTTTGATACTGCTTGGGTTCTGGCGTGGAAGTCTTAGTTAAGTGTTTTTCTGACTGATTTCCCCATGTTTTTTCCAGAAATTGATTCCGCCCGGATTGAGAGTGGTAAAGTTTGTAGCGAATTGGATTCTTTCTATAGTAATCTTGATGGTAATCTTCCGCAACATAAAACGGTTCTGATGGCAGGATTTCTGTCGTAATTGGTTTGTTAAAACGTCCAGAAACTTCTAAGGCTGCGCGTGATTTTTCTGCAATCTCTTTCTGCTTTGTGTCGTGATAGAAAATGATAGGGCGGTATTGTTCACCTCGATCCACAAATTGTCCTCCATTATCAGTGGGATTAATTTGCCGCCAAAAAAATTCAACCAAGCTCTGATATGAAATAACAACGGGATCATAATGAACTTCAATGGCTTCCAGATGCTCTGTATTACCAGATGAGACTTGTTCATAAGTGGGATTTTTAATATGTCCCCCAGTATAACCTGAAATGACTTCATGTACTCCATTGAGCTTTTCAAACGCTGCTTCTATACACCAGAAACAACCGCCAGCAAAAATAGCCGTTTGTTGGTTTTCATTCTTCATTTTTATATTCCTTTGCCAAGCGTTTTCGTTAGATTCTTGAGAACATCCACTTAAAATAATCAGGCATAGTGTAGTGATTAGTCGTTTTTTCATTAAACTTTTCCTAAATAACACTTTTGGTACTCAGGGCAACCATAAAGGAT
>JAGLHR010000569.1 GCA_023143415.1 Thiomargarita sp.
AATTCGCTTAAGTAAGTGCCATTAACCTTTAACCTATATCCTGAATAGGATACAAATATAAAATTATTAGGTCAAGTTTTTTTACAACTAATATTTTTGACATTCTGTGAATCTATCTATTTTGAATAGATATATAAAAATAGGTATAAATTATCAGTAACTGTTAATTACCCCCCTCGTACCCAAGCTCTAGCTTAGAAACGAGGGGGTGGGTGAAATTTATTTCAAGGTTGAGTAGTTACAAAACAATACCTACCAAGTTTTGTTTTAACCTGACAGCGACTTGATTTTGACTTTGGTTTCGAGGTTCAATTTTTTTGAAAAAAACTTAAATCTCGAAGACGTTGACCTGGCAGGTTTTCTTTTGAACCTGCCAGGTCTGGTTTTGACTTTGACTTAAATTCGAGTTTAAAGTCTTTAAAAAAACGTTAGCCTCGAAAATTATTTCCTGACCATTCCTAAGTATTAACACTTAAACTGTGAGTCATAGTTGGTTGATAATCAATAAGAAATTATGAAAACACCCCATTTTATTTTAGGTATAGTTTTATGTATAACTATTATAGCTGTACTTGTCTTTTATAAAATATTTAATGATGGAGAACTTATATCAATTGCTTTTGTTGGCCCAACGTCTGGTGAAGGTAAGGCGGCTGGTCAATTAATGACGAATGCAATCAAACTCTATTTGGAGAAAATCAATAAAAAAGGTGGCATTAATGGAAAACAGGTGATTCTTGAGGTGTTTGATGATGAAAATGATAGTAAAAAGGCTAAACAACAAGCACTTAAAATTGTTAAAGAAAATCGCGCCGTTGCGGTCATTGGACACTGGTATAGTTCCGCATCCATCAGTGCAGGTCAAATTTATAAAAAATATGAAATACCAGCCATTACACCAGGTTCGACCAGTATTGAAGTCACAAAAAACAACGAATGGTATTTTAGAAATGTTTATAATGCAAAAGTGCCAGGTGAATTTTTGGCAAACTATGTCAAAAACGTTTTTCCAGAAAATAATGTGAGTATTATCAGCGAAGATGGGGCTTATGGTTCTTATCTCGCCCAAGTCTTTGAAAAAACGTCTCGCCAATTGGGAATGAATGTTGTAAACCACTGGCATTATAGTAATGACAATAATTTGGATGATCGTTTTAAGCAAATTGTTGACGATTTAAAATTGAGAAAAAAAGAAGCAGGTATCATTCTTTTGGCTGTACAAGCGACTGAAGCGGTACAGTTAGTTAAATTAATTAAAGATGGGAAAATCACAAACAAAATTATAGGCGGCTCCTCACTCTCTGAAAAAACATTTCGTGATGGTTTTGATGAATATCCCAAGTCAACGGAATATCCTGGGTATTATACGAATGATATTTATGTGGCAACACCCTTGATGTTTGATACGGCTAATGAAAAAGCCCAGCAATTTTTTGAAGATTATCAGGCCGAACATGGAGAAAAACCCGATGATTGGTCAGCCGCTTATGCCTATGATACAATTATGGTGCTTGTTAAAGCCATAAAAAAATCGAATATAGAAGGAAGACAAGAAACACTCAAAGCTGATCGACAAAAAATCCGAGATACACTGGCGAGTTTTACAGAACCTCAAAGAGATTTGGAAGGAATCACTGGCTTCAATTATTTTGATAAAAATAGAGATGCACAAAAGAGCGTTTCACTTGGCGTATATAAACGAAAATATTCTGTTTCTGCCCCAACACAATTAACTTTTGTACGAAATGTGAATGACATTGCTGATTTGAAACAACTTAAAAAGGGCGTATTGCAGATTAATAACAAGTATATGTATAAAACCAATGTTGTTTATGTGGGTTTAGATATTATTGAAATCAGTCATATCGACTTCAAGAATTTAGAATTTACTTTGGAATTCAAATTATGGTTTCGATTTGTTGGCGATTTTAATCCCCAAAATATTGAAATAATCAATGCTATTGAGCATAAAGAGATTAAACAACAATTAAAATTATGCAAAGAAAGAAAAACCGAAGAAATTGTTTACACCGTCTGTCGAATCAAAAGCCGTTTTAAGGCGGACTTTATTGACACATTTGATATTCCTTATAAACAACATATTGTTGGTGTGAATTTTCGGCATCAGACATTAAGCCGCACTCACCTGATTTATGTAACTGATATTTTGGGCATGGGGCTGGGCAATGAAGAATATTTTACCACCAGAAAAAATCAAGTTCTCAATCCGACAGAGGGTTGGAAGATTGTTCGACCTTCATTTTTTCCCAATATTAAAAAAGAATATTCTGCTGGTGATCCTGAACATCTTGACGAACCAGATGGCATGGTGAAATACTCTCAATTTAATACCGTTATTTTAATTAAAAAAGATGAGTTCACTTTACGAGGAATTATTTCCGAACAGCATGCTTTTTGGATCATGATAGTATGTGGTGCTTTATTTTTACTACTGACGTTGCTTGGCAGTAGAATAAAAAAATATCCAAAATCAACTTGGTTTTTTCAGGTCATTTTTGCTTTTCTTTTTCTGTTGTCTGGTGAAGTGATTTTTGCTGATTGGTTGACAGGAAAAACCAGTGTGTATCGGATGAAGTATATCATCAGCATATTTGACATACTGTGGTGGATCATAGGCGCATATCTTTTTAATGTGGCAATAGAACGTTTTGGGTGGACTCCTTTACAAAAAAAAATTGGCCAATTTCCCGTTATTCTTCGTCACTTTGTCACGTTATTGGTTTTTTCTTTCGCTCTCATTGGAATTATTGTTTTTGTATTTGAAAAACAATTCACAAGTTTACTAGCCGCTTCTAGTGTACTTGTTATGATTATTGGTTTAGCCATTCAAATTAATATTTCAAATGTGTTTGCTGGAATTGTGATTAATATGGAACGTCCCTTTCAAATTGGTGACTGGGTTAAAATCAGCACATTTGAAGAAGGAGAAGTCAAAGATATTAATTGGCGGGCGACTCTATTGGAAATGAGAAATGGATGCAGACTTATTATTCCTAATAGTGTCGCATCAGAATCTGCTATTATGAATTTTCATCTTCCCGATAAAACTTTCTGGTTATGGCCTACCGTCTATGTTCATCCAAGACATTCCCCTGAACGGGTGAAAAAAATTCTCCTGGATGCTTTATTATCGACTGAAGCAATTCTCAGAGAACCTAAACCGATTGTTTTTTTTACGGGCATCAATGAATGGTCAGCTGCTTATTGGATTGCGTTTTGTGCTGATAATTACGCGGATAAATATTCTATTTTGGAAGAGGTTTGGACACGGGTTTGGTTTCACCTTAACCGAGCTAATATTGCGCCTGCGGTTATGCGACAGGAAATTCATGTTTTTAAAGGAGAAAAATCTCTTCCTTATAATGGAACGCCCAATGATTACGAACAGGACGAAAAATAATACACGGAATATTGTCAAAACCGGTTGCATTACTGGTGCCTTGATATGTGTGGAAATCACGAATATGCTTAAAGGTAAATAAGTTATTATGAAAACAAAGTTTATTATATTGATTATTATTATCATCTTATCTGTTTTCTTATGGTCACTGCTCGAAACATATTTTCACGAAGAGAAACAACCTATACAAATTGCTTTCATCGGTCCCATGTCAGGGGAAGGCGTTGCTGCTGGAGAATTAATGAGTCAGGCCATCGAATTATATTTTGAAAAAGTCAACCGTGAAAGGGAGAAAAACAATCTCAGAAAATTCGAGCTTAAAACTTTTGATGATGAGAATAATTCTGATAAGGCGAAAGAGGAAGCACTTAGAATCGTAAAGGAAAATAAAGCGGTCGCTGTGATCGGACATTGGTATAGTTCTTGTTCTATAGCTGGTGGAGAGATTTATAAAAAATATGGTATTCCCGCTATCACACCTGGTTCAGTAAAAAAAGAAGTGACCGAGGGTAACCCATGGTATTTTAGAAATATCTATAATGCCAGTGCTTCTGGTCAGTTTCTAGCCTATTACATCAAAAAAGTGCTGGGGTTAAATCATGTAACTATCATTCATGACAGTAGTGGTTATGGTGCATACTTAGCTTCCGAATTTGATAAATCTGCTCGTCAATTGGACATGACTCTTAAAAATTGGGATTTTAATTTTAAGAGCAAAGATGAAGATAAGAAATTGATTTTTAAAGAAATAATTCATCAATTGAAAAAAAATACACAAGAAGCCGGTGCTATTTTGTTAGCAGTGCAAGGCATTGAAGGTGTTCCACTGGTCAAATTAATTAGAGATGCAGACATAAAAGATCATATTATTAGTGGTTCTGGTTTTTCAGAACAAACTTTTGTGGGTGGCTTTGATCAATTTCCTAAAGAAATAGGCAATTACGGTTTTTATACAAATGATATTTATGTGGCGACCCCGTTGATATTTGATACGGCGAATGAAATGGCTCAGAAATTCAAGAAAAATTATATTGATAAATATAAAAAAGAACCAGATTGGTCAGCCGCTTATGCTTATGATACAGCGATGCTACTTGTTAAAGCAATAGAAAAAATTGATGAAAAGGCTAAGAAAAACAAAGAACTTGAAATAACAGGACTTCAAGAGAACATCCAAGCAGAACGTGAAAAAATTCGCGAGGCCCTAGCCCATTTCAATGATCCTGGTGTTGCAGTGGAAGGGACAACGGGTTTTAACTATTTTGATAAGAACAGGGATGCTCAAAAACCGGTTACTATTGGAGTTTATAAAAATAAAAAACTGATTTCTGCACTCACTCAGTTTCAAGTCATTCGTAACCCCAATGAAGTACCTAATTTGGAAGCTGAACTTGAAAAAGAAACGCGAGTGTTAAATATTGGTGATAATAGTTATTATAAAACCAATGTGGTTTATACCGGTATAAAAATCAATAATATCAGTTATGTTGATAATAATTCGACCTTTTTATTAGATTTTCATATTTGGTTTAGATCGCGGAGTGATTTTGATCCTCAACAGATTGAATTTATCAATGTCGCTGATGTTAAAATTGAAAAGAATGATGTGGTTATTGAAAATATCGAAGAACAGTTAAAACGACCTTTAAAAGAGGAAACCAAAAATCAGATGACTTATCGCCTTTATCGGATAAAAAATTATTTTAAGGCTGATTTTTTTTCTAATGACTATGCTTATAAACAGCGCATATTGGGGGTTAGTTTTCATCATAAATTATTAACGAGAAATAATCTCATTTATGTGACAGATGTCTTGGGCATGGGAAATACTAAGTCCGTATTGAAAGAAATGCGAGAAAAACAAGTTCTCAATCAAGCCACGGGCTGGTCCATAGTCAATCCCATGTTTTTTCAAAATATTGCTAAAAAATCTTCTCTAGGTAATCCTGAATATCTCAATATGCAAGGAGGGAAGGTTGAATATTCTCAGTTTAATGCCATCATTCAAATTAAGAAAAATGAATTTACTTTACGCGGAAAAATTGATGAGCAATATGCCTATTATACAGGAATGATCTGTCTTATTTCGTTCTTACTGCTTGGTATCTTGTCTAAGCATTTTAAAAAATCCAACCCACCTCGCCCGATATGGTTCTTTCAAAGTATATGGTTCTTTCAAAGTATATTAGCCTTTATACTACTCCTATCGGGAGAGGTACTGCTCGTCTTCTGGCTATCTGAAAACATAGAAACCTATAACATGAAATTTGTTATAAGGATATTCGACATGTTATGGTGGGTAATACCCGCCATACTGATCAACTTAGCCTCAGAACATTTTATATGGACACCAATAGAGAAAAAAGCCTCTCGCCAAATCCCCAATATTGTACGACTATTCCTAGCCTTTCTTATATACTTCTTTGCCGCAGTTGGAATTATCGCATTCGTCTATGACAAGCAACTGACCAGTGTATTAGCAGCCTCTGGAGTTATCGCAATGGTAATCGGACTAGCGATTCAAATCAACATATCCAATATATTCTCAGGAATTGCAATAAACATGGAAAGGCCATTTAGGCTCCGCGACTGGGTCAAAATTGGTGAATTTGAAGAAGGTGAAGTGATAGATATTACTTGGCGGACAACAAGAATAAAAACGAGAAAAGAGTGTATATTATGTATTCCAAATAGTATCGCATCAGAATCACCTATACTCAATTTTTGTTATCCTGATGAAGTATATTGGTTATGGCCAACCGTTTATGTTCACCCCATGCACAATCCTGAACGTGTTAGTAAAATTCTTTTCAATGCCTTGATATCGTCTAAAAAGGTGCTTAAAGAACCCGCCCCTGTTGTTCTTTTCACAGGCATTAATGAATGGGCAGCAAGTTATTGGATTGCATTTTGTGCAAAAGACTATGCCGATAAACATTTTATTTTACAAGATGTCTGGACACAAGTTTGGCTTAATCTGAATCGTGCTGGTATTACACCGGCTGTGCAGAGGCAAGAAGTTCATTTGTTTAAAGGCGTGAAAGAAAGAAGTGGGGAAGAAGCGACTAAGCCGATTACTTTGTTGAAAGAAATTGAGATATTCAAGCCATTTTCTGAGGAAGCTAAACAGAATATCAGCCAAAAGATTCGCCATCATCAGTTCGAGAAAAATGATAAGATTGTTCAACAGGGCGATGCGGGAGAATCCTTATTTATTATTGTTGAAGGAGTGGTTGCGGTTCAAGTAGAAACAAATGATGGGAGAATCGAAGAAGTCGCCCGATTAGGGGCAGGAAATTTCTTTGGCGAAATGGCACTATTGACTGGTGAAGACAGAACGGCAACAGTTGTTGCACTTGTTAATACCTATTTATTTGAATTAACTAAGGCTGATATTAAGCCTTTAATAGCTAATGAACCGGAAGTATCTAAACTGATAAGTCAAGTACTCACTAAACGAAAGGTGGCGACTCAATCGGTTAAATTGCATGTGAAGCATGATGTTGAAATTCAGACAAAAGCAATTTATGAAAGATTTCTTAAGAAAATTGAAAATTACTTTGGGAATTAATTGGGAACTGATGAGTTTAAAAAACATGAGTAAATCTTTAATTTTCACTAAAGTTGGTGAACACCAACGTTCCTAAGTGCTGAACCACAATTTTTTGTAGGGTGGTTTCGAGGTTTTAGTTTTTTTTCAAAAAACTAAAACCTCGAAAAAGTCTTTATCTTGCCCACCATTCATATTAAAAACTGATGTTACGCACTATGTTTCCAAGATGTTTAAGAAATCCGATTTTTTCAAAAAATCGGATTTCTAAGTAAGCGGCGAAACGAGGTTTAAGAAATCCGATTTTTTCAAAGGATTTCTAAGCTAGAATAGAATCGCTTTGCGTCACATCAGTTCATAAAACAAAAATTGTGGTTCAGCATTTACAGACAATCTCTTCTCATTATGGTTAAAACAGTTTTCCGAAAACCCAGCTGGATTCGTGTCAAAGCCCCGACAGGTGCTTCTGTTAGTCGCTTGAAAAAAGTATTACGAAAGCATCATTTACATACGGTGTGTGAAGAAGCGTCCTGCCCTAATTTAAATGAATGTTTCTCGGCGGGTACAGCGACCTTTATCATTATGGGCGATATTTGCACTCGGCGTTGCCCATTTTGTGATATTGCACATGGTCGCCCTGCCCCTTTAGATGCTGATGAGCCGGATAATTTGGCTAACAGTATTGTTGCGATGCAGTTGAAATATGTCGTCATTACATCGGTGGATCGTGATGATTTGCGCGATGGCGGTGCTGGCCATTTTGTCGCTTGTATTGAAGCCGTGCGTGAAATTTCTCCGAAAACAGGTATTGAAATATTAGTCCCTGATTTTCGGGGGCGGTTGGAGGTGGCTTTTGCGTGTTTTCAAGAAACGCTGCCTGATGTTTTTAATCATAATCTGGAAACAGTACCGCGTTTATATAAACAAGTTCGCCCTGGGGCGAATTATCAATCGTCGTTAGATTTACTTAAACGATTTAAAATGGTGCATCCGCAAATTCCAACTAAATCCGGTCTCATGTTAGGTTTAGGAGAAAATATTGAGGAGGTGGTGCAGGTGATGAGTGATTTGCGGACTTATGATTGTGATATGCTGACGTTAGGGCAGTATTTACAACCCACTCGCCATCATTTGCCTGTGCAACGTTATGTGACTCCTGAAGAATTTGAGCAGTTAGCCGTTCAGGGGCGTAAAATGGGGTATAAAAATGTGGCGAGTGGACCTATGGTTCGTTCTTCTTACCATGCTGATAAGCAAGCAAGCCGATAAAGCTAAAGCTCATCACTCTTCTAACCAAATCAAACTGGCCATTCGCCCTGTTACCTTATCACGTCGATAGGAGTAAAACTGTTCTGCATCCGTATAAGTGCAATAATCACCCCCATATATCGCCGTTACACCCTGATGTGTCAAACGTTGCCGAGCAAGCTTATGTATGTCGGCTAACCAATGATTTTCACGACTTGGTTTAAAAGCCTCCTCTGCTTGTGGCAGAAAATCTATAAAACAATTACGAACCTCATCACCAACCTCAAAGGCTTGAGAACCAATAGCAGGTCCTAACCAAACTAATATTTCTTGGGGGGACACATTTAAACGCTGTAAAGTCGTTTCCAAAATACCATTCGCCAAGCCACGCCATCCTGCATGAGCCGCTGCAACGCGACTACCGGCACGATCACAAAATAACACCGGAAGACAGTCAGCCGTCAAAATAACACAAATATGTCCTGGCATAGTGGTAAAAGCCGCATCTGCTGCACAATGGCTATTATCAATATTTGCTGTAACTACTTGATTTCCATGAATTTGTTTAAGCCATATCGGTTTGTTTGGCAAGTTGAGAGCTTGAGAAAGCGCAACACGATTTTCTGCGACTGTTTTAGCATCATCGCCAACATGATCGGCTAAATTAAAACCATCGTAAGGCGGATGGCTGTAACCACCATAACGAGTTGTTGTGTAGGCTTTAACTTGTGGTGGTGTCAACCAATTGGGAGTGATGAATTTAAACCTGTTTTTTTTAGTGGTTTTGTAATTTGAATCCATTTTGCTTTTCCGACTGAGAATTAACAGAATTAAAATTATTTGGAATGTCGGGTTACGCTATCGCTAACCCGACCTACATTTGGAACGACTTTAAAGGAAAGATTATCATGTACCGTTATTTTACTCTCTTTTCACTTTTTTCAATACTTGTTTTTTTAATCAGCGCGGCTACCACAGCATCTCCTGTCGCAGTTGAAGCACCACCAGTACATCGTGCCTTAGTGATTGGTATTGGCAACTACAACAAATTGCCCTCACTCAGTAATCCAATCAATGACGCTAAAGATATGGCTGCCATACTCAAAAAAATAGGCTTTGAAGTCACTTTAAAACTGAACATTTCCGAACGAGTACTCAAAAATGCCATACAAGATTTTGGTTCGCTTTTACAGAAAGACGATGTGGCTTTATTTTATTATTCAGGGTATGCTTTGCAATTCAACAACCGTAATTATTTAATCCCGAAAAAAGCCGATCTTGAGTTTGAAGAAGATATTGATTATGATAGCATTAAAACCCACTTTATTTTGGAAAAAATGACGAATCGTCAAGGAATCAATATAATGATTTTTGATGCTTGTCGAGATACTCAAAGCAAAATTAAGAACCTAAAAAAAGGTTTGGCAGAAATCAAAAGCGAAGCGAATTTCCTGATTGCTTATGCCGCTCCCTTAAATCAGATTTCTTATGATAATAGCAAACAACGCAATAGTCTTTATACTCAGTATTTATTGGCTGCCCTGCGTGATGATTATAAAGTGTCTATGAATTTTCTTGATATAGTAAAAGAGGTGACAGAGCAAGTCAGGAAAAAAACGGGAAAAATACCCTGGAGAACTTCTACTTTAAAAAACAGATTTTGTCTTAGCACCTGTCGCGCTCGCTGGTTGCCGCTTAATATGTCAGAGGATTTGCGTATCTGCGAAGAACATTTTCAAGCCAATCGTTTAGTCACTGGTAAAGGTGGTGTCGCCCTCACTTGTTATGAAGGCATTTTGAGAAAAGACCCCAAGAACATTAAGGCATTAGCTGGCTTAAAAAAAATTGAGGACAAATATGCGGCTTGGATAGAAAATGCCTTACGCTATAGAGAGAAGGATAAGGCAAAACGGTATTTAGCTAATTTACGCATCGTCAATTCCAAATCAAAAAAATTAGCTGAGTTTGAAAAAAAACTGGGACTTGGACTTGAAAAATCAGCTAACGAGGGTAGTGATACTTTTGTCGATGGTCAAGTTTTTCGCGATCCTTTAAAAAATGGTAGTGAAGGGCCAGAAATGGTATTAATTCCCGGTGGTTCATTTCGGATGGGGGATATTCAAGGCAATGGTTATAGTAATGAAAATCCTGTGCAGAGAGTTTCCGTGAATCGTTTTGCGATGGGGCGTTATGAAGTCACCATTAAGGAATTTGCACCATTTGTCAGAGCGAAGAAATATAAGACAGATGCTCAAAAAGGGGATGGTTGTTGGGTAGATAGGAATCATGATGGTTTTTGGGAAAAAGTGAAGAATGCTAGTTGGCTACAAGCTCATTTATTTCAAAAAGGGGATTACCCCGTTGTTTGTATCAGTTGGAATGATGCAGTCGCTTATGCAAATTGGTTAAGTCAGCAAACAGGGCAACAATATCGCTTACCAACAGAAGTTGAATGGGAATATGCTGCCCGTGCTAAAACAACAGCGTCACGCTATTGGGGAAATAATCCAGATAATGCCTGTCATTATGCCAATGTCCATGATAAAACGTCACAAGAGAAAAATCGTTTTCAATGGAAGAATCATAATTGTACGGACGAATACGCTACAACGGCACCTGTTGGTCATTTTAAATCCAATGCTTTTGGCTTGTTTGATATGTTAGGAAATGTTTGGGAATGGACTTGCTCAGAATATAGCAATAGGTATAACGGCAAAGAAAAACAATGTGCAGGCGATCATTCTATGGAAGCGCGTGTTATTCGTGGTGGCGCGTGGAACTATGAGCCGGGAAACGTGCGAGCCGCATTTCGTAATAGAATATCACCAGACGAGCGTGGGAACGATACGGGATTTCGTCTTGTTAGGAAAGTGTTTTCTAAATGAACATTGAAAATGGAATATCGCATTTTTCGCTTTGGTTAAATACAAAAAAAGGGCAAACACACAGGATTCGAGGCTAAAGTTTTTCTTCAAAAAACTTTAGCCTCGAATGCCCCTACGAGTAATGTATTTGACTCAATCGGCCAATGCTACAACGCTGTTATACATAAGTTAAAATGATCAAAAGTAGGGTGGGTAGAGCGATAGCGAAACCCACCATTTGGGGGGGATCGGTGGGTTTCCACTTCGTTTCTACCCACCCTACGAAAAAACAATTCAAATCAAGTATGTAGGGTGGGCAACGTGTTTTGGTTGCCCACCTTCCTTAGCTTTAGAAGCCGTTGCACAAAAACACTTGCCCACCCTACTTTTTGACTTATGTATAACGATGAGAACTCTAGCTTGGGAACGAGGGGGACCTCGAATCGAATCGACTCCATCATATCCGATAAGGTTTTCAAAACCTCTGAGGTTTCTAAATGAAAAACGACAGCTCAAATCACCTTAGAAAATTTCTGTTCCTTATTCAGGCGTAAATAAGCATCAAACGGCATACAAATGTTACGCACTAGCAACCGCCCGGCGGGTAAAATATCAATACGCTGATCGCTAAGTGCTAATAGCCCATCTTTCTGCATCTTCTCTAGTTCTTCCCATTCTTTTGAAAAATAACCTTTGAAATCAATAAGATATTCTTTTTCAATGGCAGAAATCTCTAAAGTAAAATGACAAATCAATTTCGTTATCACCGCCCGGCGTAATTTATCATCAGCGTTTAACGCAATACCCCGAAAAATAGGAATATGCCCTCCCTCAATTTGTGCATAATACTCATCTAGCGTTTTGATATTTTGACCATAACTATCACCTACTTGACCAATAGAAGTTGAACCTAACCCAATTAAATCACAATTGGCATGAGTTGAATAACCTTGAAAATTGCGATAAAGGGTACCATTGCGCTGGGCAATAGCCAATTCATCGTCAGGAAGGGCAAAATGATCCATGCCAATAAAAATATAACCCGCCTCAGTTAGCTGATTAATCGTTTGTTGTAAAATCACCAATTTTTCAGAAGGCGTAGGTAATTCCACTTCATTAATGCGCCGTTGTGGTTTAAATAAAGTGGGTAAATGCGCGTAGTTAAAGATAGAAAAACGATCTGGTTTAACAGCAAGAATTATTTCTAAGGTTTTAGAAAACCTGTCTGCACTTTGATGAGGTAAACCATAAATCAAATCAATGCTAATGGACTTAAAACCCTCGCTGCGAGCCGCCTCTAATACAGCAAAGGTTTGTTCCTCTGATTGAATACGATTAACAGCTTTTTGTACTTTGGGATCAAAATCCTGTACGCCCAAACTCATACGATTAAAACCCAATTCGCGCAATAAAGCCACCGTATCATGCTGCATCTCACGGGGATCAATCTCAATAGAGTATTCGCCGCTATCATCATCAAGCAATTGAAAATGCGTTCTTGTTGATTGCATTAAATCACGCATTTGACTATGGTTTAAAAAAGTGGGCGTACCACCGCCCCAATGTAATTGCGTCACAGGGCGTTCACGCTGAAATAATGCACCTTGCAAAGCAATTTCTTGTTGCAAAGCGGCTAAATAAGGTTTTGCCAGTTCACGATTTTTCGTCGCCATTTTATTACAAGCGCAATAGAAACACATCGTATCACAAAACGGAATATGCACATACAATGACAAGGGTTTTAAAGGAACAAGGTTGCTATTTCGGGCATATTCACGATAAGCCGCTTCATCGAAGCCTTCATGAAATTGAACCGCGGTGGGATAAGACGTGTAACGAGGTCCCGCCTTGTCATAAGAACGAATTAAATCAATATCAAAAACAATGGTTTGTTGCATAATTTTCTCAAATATTTCATCCGACTGACGAAAATCTTCTGATGTAGGGGCAATCCCTTGTGGTTGCCCTGAGTAGTTACAAAAACTCAATTCTAGGTTCAAGTTTTTTCGGTAAAAAAACTTGAACCTAGAATCGAATGTACTCCAATTGTCCGTATTTAGGAGTCCAACGCTTCAGCTTTGGGCGTTTTTTTCACCATTTAAGGATTAACCGGAGGAGGAATGCTCATACCAAATAGCTTGCCTACCATTTTTTGAGCAGCAATATGTCCCTTCTTTGCTGCCTGTTTGATCCAATACAATGATAAACTGCCATCTCTTGTTATCCCCTTACCCTGCCCATACATAATGCCCAGCATATATTGGGCTTCAGGCAAATCGTTTCTGGCTGCCCTGCGAAATAGTTCCACAGCCTTATGATTATCCGCTTTTACGCCACGCCCGCTGTAATATAACCAACCTAGCGCGTATATCGCTTTACTATGATCTTGTTCTGCGGCAGATTCTAGCAATTGTTTAGCCCGAACATCATCACGTTGATCTTCCACGCCACGAGCATAACGCATCCCCAATTCATATTGGGTTTCAGCATTAATGGGTGGCTGTATCAATGTATCATCTGCGTTTGCCAATAGTGGCAGCAACATCCAAAAATATTTGTACATGATGTTCCTCCTATAATCAAACCTATCAAAATTTGGTCTCTTAATGTAGGGTGGTTTCGA
>JAGLHR010000057.1 GCA_023143415.1 Thiomargarita sp.
AAGTGAGTTTTCATTTCGAGGTTTCCGTTTTTTTGAAAAAAACGGAAACCTCGAAAACATAAAAAAAGGTTTTAAATTCTGTTAATTCTCAAATTCTGAAAATTCTGATTCTAACAATTTAAAGTGATTTAAGTCAACGAGTTATAAGAAACGTTCTGTACAAAGTTGTGTTTTATTAAATTTTCATTCCTAAAAATGGAGTTCGAGGTTTAAGTTTTTTGAAGAAAAACTTAAACCTCGAAATGTACTCCAAAATACAATGTTAAAAAAAGTTTGACTAAAAAACTTGATCTTTTAAAAAAGGCAAAGTATAATCTCAAAAGGCTTGAGAGTGGTTAGCTGTTAAAATGGTTCAAGTCAAAAAGTAACTCCAAGCTCCCATTAGGCGAGGAGATAACAGGTTAATTGCTCGGCTAATACTTCCTAATAAACAATGTTAAAATTTGTACCTCATTACGTACATCAGTCAATATTTATTGATAATATTGTTATATTGGGTTTTTAAATATCAAATTTCAAGGTGAATGAAAAATGTCACGAACTAAAGTAATTCTCGTCGGATTCATACTAAGTAGTCTTAGTATTGTTGTCAATGCTGCTGTTACAGAAACAGAGTGGAAAGTTGGAACTGAGTGTTTAGAAGCATCTGGATTGCCGCCTCATAAGTTATTATGTATGGCGATTGATAAGAAAGAGCTAAAATCAATCATGAGGGCTGGCTTTATGATTGGTACTAAAACAAGGCAAACTTGGTGTAGCCTTATTGACAAACTTGGACTTCGTGCCTCGGCAGAAGATGCGCGTGGTAAAGAAGGGATGGCAGAATGTGATGATAACGACAACTATGATCGTGCTTTTAAGCGTGGAGGTGATGTTGTACGTTGCATGACAGAGAAAGTGTTTGCCGATTACGCTCAATGGGGTGCTTTAGCCACGCACATGTATTATTGTGAAGAGTTGAAGAGTAGCGGCGATTGTGTTGCCGCTGTGGAAATCGCTAAAAAACTCAAAGGCAAGGAGCCAAATTGTACAATGACTGGTAGCCTATGGAAATGGTCTCAGAAATTGGATTTTGTCAGATCGTCACTTGAGACTGTTTATAATAACCATTGCAGTGTAAAACAAAAGAAAATGTTATCCTACTGCGAATCGGTGCTTAAAGATAAAAATCAATGCGAATCCTTGTATGCTACGAAGAAGTAGCTCATTTTCCATTCACTAATTGAGGCGAAATTCTTTAAAAATAAGCCTCAATAATTTGATGTGACATTCACTTTGTCACATCAATTATTAAACTCAGGATAACTCGTTATGAAAAAACTTTTGATTAGCGGAATGATAGCATTTTTTGCGATGCAATGGGTTCAAGCAGCAACCATTTGTGACGCGAGAATAGCCTTAGCTGAAGCTCGTTTGAATTTGATGATGCTGATAGTTTCAACGGATAAAGCCGAGCAAGATGATTTGAAGGTAGAGATTGACAAAGCAAGCATAGAACTGGAAAAAGCAATTGCAGCTATGCTTAAAGATGAGAACAAGACTGATGATGCTCAACTCACTACTTTAGAGAAAACTTGGGGGGAGTTTAAAGATACTCGCGAGGCTAAAATTATTCCAGCAGTTCGTGGTGGCGATTACGAGAAAGCCTTTGAAATTGCACTCGGTATCCAAGCAGAACGCATGAATACTATGGATGAAAAAATTCAAGAGCTTAACGGAGATAATTGTAATTAGTCAGTTATTCTTAAAGTAGGTAAGTTGTTGCCTACCTATTAAGAACTAAACCTGACAGGTTTTTAAAACCTGTCAGGTTTGAATGAATGTTCTAAAAGTGGCCTAGCTATTAAGAACTAAACCTGACAGGTTTTAAAAACCTGTCAGGTTTGAATGCTCTAAAAGGAGAAAAAAACATCGTGATTCAAAAGACATTGATTAAGTTTGCTCTTGCCTTTTTTATCATTTTTACGGTGACAGCATGTTTTGACGAAATGGAAGGACAACAGGCTGTTGATGCTTTTCTGAAGGAGATGAGCCCTGAATTAGCCAGAAAGATTGATAAAATTGGAAAAGAAATTTCTCTCACTAAGGAAAAAATTGATGCATTATCTGAACTGAAACGTCAACATCCCAAATACGCCGGCAAAATAGAAACTGCACGTAGGCAGTGGAAAATTTTGCAAAATCAATTGAGACAGAGCTTAAAGAAAATCAGAGATGTAGTAGAAGGTAGTTATGTCACCTATAAGATAAATAAAATTCAAGGCGGTAATCAATTCAACAGAATATCTGGTGAATTGCTCTCATCTGCTGATTCCGTTTTGGCTTCTGCTAGTACGACAAAAAATGCAATTGAAGAAGCGTTAAATGAAGCCGTCAGTGAACCTTTGCCATCGTTAGATAATGCGAGTAATAATTTCTCTGATATTTCTGAAGAACCAGTAAGAGGTAATACCTTTGAAACTGAAGAAGCAGTTGAAATTGTGGAACCACCTACTGAGGAAGCAGTTGAAATTACTGAAGAACCACCTACTGAAAATAATTCACTTTCGCCAAACCTTTCATGTGATGCCAAGACTTCTCTAGCTAATGCTCGTTTTTATTTGATGATGATGGTTATTTCAACGAATCAAGCCGAGCAAGATACTTTAAAGGCAGAGGTTGACAAAGCAAGTACAGAGCTTGAAAGAACCCTTGCTATGCTTAACCAGACGAATGATCAAGTCATTACCTTACAAGAAGCTTGGGCGGCGTTTAAAATTACCCATGAGACTGAAATTCTTCCAGCAATTCAGGTTGGCGATAACGAGAAAGCCTCAGAAATCGCAAACGGTATCCAAGCTGAACGTATGAAGATGATGAATGGTATTTTTCAGGATATTAATGGGGATAATTGTGATTAATCAATGACTTATAATTAAACCTGTCAGGTTTAAAAAATGTTTTGTACAGGACAATTTTTTATAATTCATTGATTTAAATCGCTTTCAATTGTTAGAATCAGAATTAACAGAATATTCGAGGCTAAAGTTTTTTAAAGAAAAACTTTAGCCTCGAATAGAATTAACAGAATTTAAAACCTTTTATGTCAATTCGAGGTTCAAGTTTTTCTTCAAAAAACTTGAACCTCGAA
>JAGLHR010000570.1 GCA_023143415.1 Thiomargarita sp.
GTTAAAAAAAACTTGATAGTCGAGTACAACGCTTTAGCTTTGTTGCTTTGGAGTACAACGCTTTAGCTTTGTTGCTTTGGAGTACAACGCTTTAGCTTTGTTGCTTTGGAGTACAACGCTTTAGCTTTGTTGCTTTGGAGTACAACGCTTTAGCTTTGTCAGCCCGTCCAAAAAACGCCCAAAGCTGAAGCGTTTTCGAGTCGAGGCTAACGTTTTTTCTTTAAAAAAACGTTAGCCTCGACTTTAGTTTTTCTTCAAAAAACTAAAACCTCGAACTCCATTTTTAACTCTTAATTCGCATTAAAATTATGATTTATAAAAAAAAATTGGCCATTAATCAGAAAAATATAACCACTTATCCCATTCATGCGTGACATAACCTTTAACTTGGGTAATAATTTAGACAAAGGGAAAATTTATTTAATTTAAAGTAACAACTAGAGAATGGAAAAATGAATACACAAAAACAATTGGGATTTAACCTAATAGAAGTATTGGTGACTTTAAGCGTCGTCGGTATTTTAGCGACTATAGGTCTCCCTAATCTGAATGGCTTTTTGCTCAATAACAAATTGACTTCACGTACTAATAAATTAGTTTCTACTTTTAATTTTACAAGAGGTGAGGCGATTATGCAAAATGGTCCCGTTCATCTTACTGCTATCACAGCAGATGATTGGGGCAAAGGCTGGACAATATGGGTTGATAGAAATGGGAATGGAGAGCCAGATGCTGATGTTGATCCCCCTGAAATTCTTCATGAAGTTAAATTTAGCGGCACAACAACCATTAAACTTGAAGATGATAATTTTAATGCGACCTCGCTTGATACGTTATCGATCGCACAAGTTGACGATGATTTAAAAGATAAAACACTCAGTTATACTGGGGGTAATGGCACATTGGCACTAACAGGGCTTATTCAGTTTAATATTTGTGATAATCGGACTGGTGAAAAGGGCCGCAAAATTGAAATAAGGCCAACAGGTCGTGTTGCTTTGACAGATGATGAATTTCAATGTCAATAGAATAATAGATGAGGATGGAAACGATGAATCAAAAGACGATGAACACTTATCCGCTGACAGGCGGCTTTACCTTAATTGAAATACTGGTTGCCCTGTTAGTGTTATCTATTGGAATGCTTGGGATGGCCACTTTACAGTCACAAGGGCAACAATATACCTTTACAGCTTATGCGCGAACGCAATCTAATATGTTGGCGTATGAAATTATGGATCAAATACGGCTTAATCAGACTGTTGCCAGAGGAGTGATTGCTAGCACAACTGTTGGTAATGGTTACGTTGTCGATGACGACAATAAACCGGCTTGTGATTACAAAGAGGCGAATTCTCCATGTAATTGCGTTAATAATAACTGTATTCCTTCAGACTTACGTGATTATGACTTAGGCAGATGGTATGCCCGTTTGGCGGAAACTTTACCAGGTGGCACGGGTAAGATTGATGCAACGGTTACTGGTATTACTGTAAGATATTCCATTTCAATTAGTTGGGATTTACGCGAAGAAGAACAAGAAAATGGTGCAACGACTAAAACAATAACATGGGTAATGCAGATATGAAAACGAATCAAACGGGTTTTAGTCTAGTCGAAATGATGGTGGCTATGACTATCAGTCTCGTACTGGTATTAGGTGTCGCAACCATTATGATTAGCAGTAAACGAAGTTATAATGTACAACAAGATATGGCGCGAATGCAGGAAAATGCCCGTTTCGCGATAGAGTTTTTAAACAAGGACTTACGGATGACGGGCAATTTTGGTTGTTCTGGCGAAGTACCAAATGGAATCACGCGATTGAGTGGCACAGAGGGTGCCGGAGGGGGGGCTGATACTATCAGTGTTAATTTTGCTGATAGCAATCAAAATGCGTTTTCCGTAGTGCATACTCCGCTTATTGCTTCAGCGGCTGTCGTCTCTGCTCCATTAAACGAAGGTAATACAACGTTTAATTTCAATGTACGCGGTAATTTAAATACTGGAGACACAGTAATCGCCTCTGATTGTGGTGGTTCCGATGCCTATACGATCACGGACATAACTGATACTACGGTTGCTTTGGTTCGGGGTGGTCAGTGCAAATCACTATCAACCTCTACCAATGGCTTGTGCAAAACCTATAATAATAATGGTTTGTCTGATGGTGGTGAAATACGCCGTTTGGTGACTTATACCTATTCTATTCTTGCTGCTACAAGTGGTGTGGGATTTTCTCTCTTCAGAAATGCTGATGAACTTGTCGAAGGTGTAGAAAATATGCAAATCCGTTATGGTGTAAATAATGGTACTAATAATGGTGCCAATATGCTGGTGCAATATCAAACGGCTAATAACATTACAAACTGGAACAATATACTCAGTGTACGCATTTATCTCGTTGTCAATACAATAAAACAACGTTTTGATAAAGAACTGGATACACAAACTTATGATGTTGGTGAACTTCAACCTTATAATCCCGATGATGATTATCGACGTCGCACCGTTTTTACCACAACTGTTATGCTAAGAAATTAGTGATTATCGACTGAAGCACATCGGATATGATGGAGTCCAATAAGATAAGGAGAAAATAATGAAAACATTACATCAATACACGAGAAATCAGCAACAAGGTACTGTGTTAATCATTTCGCTGATTTTTCTATTAATATTAACACTTTTAGGTGTCAGTGCAATGGATGGAACATTGTTGGAAAGCAGACTGGCTGCTAACAGCGAAGAAAGGAATGTTGCACTTCAGGTCGCTGAAATGGGGATTTTAGCAAATGCTTCTTCTTTAGATTTAGCGACACAAGATAATGTCCTAATTGATGGACAGACTGTTTCCAGTGTCCCGAGAGGCAATGATCGTGGTCTTTTCGCAAAAACGATGATAACCCCACAATTAAGGAGCTTAGGAACATTTAATCTGCTTGCTCGTTCCAATAACCCCAGTGGTCAAAAAACATCTTGGAGATATTATGAAGTGCAGTCCATAGGTCAAAGTGCAGGTGATGGGCAAAAACCTGCTTTTAGCACGTTGTCTATGGGAATACGTCAGCAAGTCATGTCTAATTAATAGTAAGTCGTTTTGAGTTCCTAACCTAAAGGAGAAAGAAGATGAAATGTGATTAACAGTATTGGCTGCTGTATTAATGCGAATTAAGAGTTAAAATAGGAGTCCAACGCTTCAGCTTTGGGCGGACTGACAAAGCTAAAGCGTTGTACTCCAACTACAAAGCTAAAGCGTTGTACTCCATTATTCGCATTTAACAGACTTATCCTTAAATAAACGTAAACAATTGAAAATGCTATAAAAATTGATTAAGTCACGGATTTAACTTATTAATAGGCAAGTCTAATGTCTTGTCTAAACCGTATTTTAAGAACTTATCCTGTTTTTAAAATTGATAATTGAAAGGAGAAGGAAAATGAAACATTTTCGCATTTTATTGACAGCCATATTGGCTGGTGTATTAATGGGCTTGTCCCTTCCTGGATATACTGATGATACCAGTCTCTACAGGGGACAAGTGGATGTGCTTGATGAACATAATCGCCCTAATGTTCTTTTCGTGCTTGATCGCTCTGGAAGTATGAATGATAAGGATGATGTGGACGAGAATGGCAAAAAGACAGGACCCACTCGCATGGAACGTATGCAGGAAGCCCTACTTAGGCTTATGGATGATATACATAATGTTAATGTGGGCTTTATGACATTTTCAGGACAAGCACCTAGAATAACCGATGAAGATAAAGCCATTGTACCTGTGCGTTTCCCAATGACTTTTATTGACGAACCTGCTAGAAACGTTTTTGGCGAGCAAGCTTATGTGCAAAGTGAATCTCGTCTTTTATTATCAGCAGATGACGCTGAAGAGGATATAGAGAGCAACAATGTTGTTCTTGATGACGCGAAATTGGAAGCGGTTTATAGTATGGCTACTGATATGACACCCGGTAAAATGCTTATATCGCAGATTGGTGATAATGCAAATGATGCGGTAGAATATATTACGGGTAGTAAAAAAGGCACAGTTGATTCCTATTATAACAATGTGGGAAAGACGGCAACGTTTAAGAGTATACGATTAGGGGGTTCCAGTTCATATCAAACGCTTGTAGGCTTGCGCTTTGATAAAATTAAATTACCCCCAGATGCCAATATTTTGAAGGCAAATCTTCTGTTTACAGCTAACGCAGATAACACGAGTGACTTCAATCTCGTTATTTATGGTGTCAACAGTTCCAATGCTGAGAGTTTTGAAAACTCATCAAACTACATTAGTAGTCATTATCCAAACACGACGGCTTCTAAAGATTGGGAACCTCGAATTTGGGTGAAAGAAGCGGTGTATAGTACACCCGATATTGGTGAAATGGTCCAAGAAATGGTCGATCTGTCAGACGGCGGAGAAGAGGGTTATACAATCGCTTTCACGATAAAGAATCAGGAGTCTAGCAATTATTCGTCTAACAAGACGAGAAGTTTTTACACCAGAGACTCATCTGCAAGCAAAGCTCCTCAACTCAGTATTGTCTATGAAGTGCCTGAAGCTGAAGGGGGAATTGCGGGCATAGCTGGAGATATGACGACGGTGACACAGCAAGTCTCTAAGACAAACAACGATGCCACTGAATATCGTGGTGGTGGTGGTGAGACGAGTTCGTACACTTTAGAGACAGGTAAAGTGTTTACTGGTAAAACCAATTCATTGCGGTTAGGAGATGGATATTGTTACAATTCAACAAAATGCCGAGGTGAAGCCTTGGTGGGGTTACGTTTTACTGACTTGGAAATACCCCAAGATGCCATCATTGTCAGAGCAGAGGTTGAATTTACAGCAACAACTCCAAGCGGGTTAAATAAGGCGGAGCCACTCAACTTGAATATTTATGCTCAGGATAGTTTCGACAGTAACGAAGCATCGGAATTTAATGGGACAAGCGGTGGCAGTGTGACTAACGATTTGTCTAGCCGTTCCAGAATGTCAGAATCCGTTCCTTGGAATGTGCCTGTTGTTGTATCAAGTAAAGAAAAATTAGTCACAGCAGATTTTGCCTCTCTTGTACAAAAGATGGTTAAAGACCATAATTGGATGTCTGCTGACAATGCCTTGGTCTTACTCTTTGCCAGAGCGAATGAAGGGGATGGTGAAAGAGAGGGATTACGTTCTGTTTATGATTTCACAACCAGTGCAACTTATGCACCCATATTGCGTATTGATTGGGTGAAAGAGGAAGAAGCCGTTAATCAACAAGTTGGGCTGCGCTTTCAAACGGTCCAAATTCCACGAGGTGCGACCGTTATCAGCGCGAGAATTGATTTTACCAGTGCGGGTGATGATGATAAAAAGTCCTCATTAGAAATTCACGGCGAAGCCTATAATGAAACAATTCACGGCGAAACATATTCTTCACAGATGTTCACATCGGAAGTAGAGAATATTTCTAGCAGGGCAGTGACTTCACAGTCTGTGAATTGGAGAGATATAGAAGCGTGGCATTCTGGAGAAGTTTATTCAACGCCAGATTTGAAGGACATTGTGCAAGAAATTGTCCTACATGAAAAATGGTGTGGTGCAAATGCGATGTCATTTATTATTTCTGAAAAAGGCAAAGATTCCCTGCGTAATATCAAATCTTTTGATGATTCGCCTAAAAATGCACCTGTGTTGCATGTGGAATATGATCTGGATACCGTGCCAGAAGATACTTGTATTAATGCGATTTATTCCAAACAAGTCAGTAATAGAGATGATGATGCGGAAGAAATGTTAATGCATCAGGGTGGTACCAGTGATGATGTCTTTCTAACCAGTAGCATATTGGAAATGACCACGACCATTAATACAAAATTAGGTAATTCTGAGCGTTTAGTCGGATTCCGTTTTCCTCAAATACCGATTGAGCGGAAGACAAAAATCTTAAAGGCTGAACTGATTTTTACGGCAATTAAGTCAGACGATAAAGACACTACCTTAGAGATAAGGGGCGAAAAAAGCGCAAGCGCAGAGGAATTTAAGGGTGGCTCCTCGAATCTGTCGAACCTGTCGAAGCGCAGTAAAACGGCGAAGATTCAATGGAAACCAGATGCTTGGACTGTCGGACAAAAATACAGTACTGTGAACATCGCTAAAATTGTTCAAGAAATCGTTGATCAGTCCGGGTGGCGGAATTTTAACGATATGGCGTTTTTTGTCAGTGGGAGCGGTTTACGTCAAGCAATTGCGTATGAATATGATCCCTCACAGGCTGCTATTCTGCGTATTCAAATGGAAGGTGGCAAGGGCGTGATGACGGCACGTCAGCGTATCAAGGATATGATTAACGGAATGACAATTGGCTACTATACACCTCTTGTTGATGCAATTTATGAAGCAGGGCAATATTATAGAGGGGAACAAATAACGCATGGGAAGGATCGTATTCAAAAAACATGGTCTTGTATCAACAAAGACGATCAAAATAACTGTATTGATCCTGGCAGAACTTGTAAGACATACAAGAACGGGAAGTGTACTGCCTGGACACCCCCGGCTAATGATATTAGCCGTATGAAAAATAACCGCGTCAGCCATTCAGGCAGTTGGGATCCGGAGACGGGCGAACTTGATCGAGAGAATGGTTGTACCAATGCTAATCTCAGTGCTGAAGCTTGTATCACTGAAAGAATTAAGCCGAAGGGTTTAAATAATGATACACAGTATATTAAACCCCAAAGTGCAGTTTGTTCACCCAATTTTCTTGTCTTTTTGACGGATGGGGAAGCGACCATTAACAGTTCAGAGGAATTGGTGAAAGCATTGCCAAATATTGAGCTAGAAGGTGGGGAATGTCAAGCGCAGACGCTTCAAAAGAGCCGCAATTACACGAAAAAAGAAAGGTGTGGGGTGGATATGGTCAGGTATTTACATGATACCGATTTGGAGCCAAATACACCTGAAGAGCAAAATGTCATTACCCATACTATCGGTTTCAGTTTATCGGATGATCAAAAAGGCCAAAAAGCGGCTGAATACCTGAGAGATTGGGCAGAAGTGGGTGGTGGTAAATTTTATCCAGCCAAGGATGCAGATCAATTGCATGATGCATTTAAGAAGATTTTCTCTGGGGCAATTGTACAGAGTGCTTCGTTTGCGGCTCCCTCATTGTCAATCAATGTTTTTAATCAGTTGTACCATGACGATGATATCTATGTTTCTCTGTTTAAGCCAAATGCGAAAGCAACTTGGTTTGGTAATATCAAGAAATATAGCCTTTGCAATGATAATACTCAGCCATGTTCGGGTAATCAAATCATGGATGCCCGCTCTGAAGCAGCGGTTGGTGACGATTATAAAATTAAAGAGACTGCTTATGAACGCTGGACTCCAACGACAGAAGATGGTAATAATGTCATGGAAGGCGGGGCTGGTGCAATATTGAAGACACAGGATATTGCAGATCGTCATATTTACACCAATGTGACGGATGGTAATGAACTGACTGAAGTCAATACTGATAATGACGCTCTGACTGCTTCAAAGTTGGGTGTCAGTGGGGATGATCGGGATACGTTAATTAACTGGATGCGCGGCTATAAATATGGTGATAAGGAACTGGATATTACACGAGATTGGTTCTTTTATGAGTCTTTGCATGGTAGCCCTGGGGCTATTACAACAGGTAAAGCCAAAAATGGCAAATTGACTACTAAAATCTTTGTTGCAACGAATGGAGGCGAAATTCGTGCATTAAATGCTGATACAGGTAGAGAAGAGTGGGTGTTTATTCCCAAAGAGATGTTGTTAATTCAGAAAAAGTTGATGGAAAACAATAACAGTGCTGATCATATCTATGGTATTGACGGCAGTTTTGTTTTCAACATCAAAGATGAAGATCATGATGGTATCGCTGAATCTGTGAAGTTATTTATTGGGCAACGTCGTGGGGGCAGAAATATCTATGCCATGAATGTGACACCTAATGGTAGTAATGGTAATTATACGTCAAACTATACACCAAACTTGATGTGGACGCTCAGAGGTGGTGAAGGGGGGTTTGATAGATTGGGACAAACTTGGTCAACGCCCAAATTGGCTAATGTACGCTTTGCTGGAGAAAAAAAGGCGGTATTGTTATTTGGAGGCGGGTATGAACCTGAAAGTCAGGATGATTCGCAATCTTCTGAAGTATTTAAGTACAGTAATGCGATCTATATGGTTGATCCAGAGAACGGTGAACTGTTGTGGTGGATCAGCAATACGGGCAGCAATGCAAGTTTAGAACTTATGGGTATGACATACAGTATTCCTTCGGACTTGACACTGATAGACAGTTCTGGCGATGGTCTCATCAACCGTATTTATGTGGGTGATACAGGGGGTAATGTATGGCGCATTGATTTGTTGCCAAACCTAGGAGAAGGTGATGTTGGTGGTGGTGTCGGTGGTATTTTAGCGTCACTGGGTTCTGAGAAAGGTAATACACAGATAAAACGACGTTTTTTCTATGCACCTGATGTAGTGATGTTGAATGATCCAGATTACTCTGAAAAGCCAGATTATGATATGGTATTTATTACCAGTGGTTATCGCCCCGAACCTTTGGGTACTTATACTAAGGATCGTTTTTACGCGCTTCGTGATTTGGCAACTTTCGCGTTAGAAGATGATGGAAATGGCAATGCGAAACAGACAGATAAAAATGAGGATAAGTCTGGAAGTTATTTCTTTACTCTAACTGATGCAGATCTTTATGATGCAACTGACAATGTCATCCAAGAGAATGCTGAGGAAAGCGCAATTCAGGCGAATAAGGAAGATCTCAATAGCAAAAATGGTTGGTTCATTGATCTTGAAGAATCTGGAGAGAAAGGTTTATCAAGCCCTGTTGTCTTCAATGGTAATGTTTACTTTACGACGTTTTTGCCAATGAATAATGATGATGACAGTAATAATAATGACAGTAAGGCTGTGTCAGAAGGTAAAGTGAAAATATGTCACATTCCTTCTGGAAATTCTGGTAACGCTCATACGCTTATTATAAACAAAAGTGCACTGGCCACCCATTTGGCTCATGGCGATATTCTAGGCGGATGTTCTTGCAAACTTCCTGAAGGGGAAGGCCGATTATATGCGTTGGACATTTTCAACGGTGGGGCTTCATCCAATTTTGATCTGAGCAATGATTCAGAAGAAGAGGGTGAAGTTAAAACGAAGGCTGATCGAAGTAAGGTTACTGGTAAGGGCATACCTTCTAGCCCTCAATTGTTATTTCGGAAAACGCCTGAAACACCGGTTGTTCCGAATGATCCGAATGGTAATAGTGGTGGCACCACTGGCAGCAATAGCAGCGGCGGTGGTAATCCAGCTTGTCCTTCCTCTATCTCTGTGATGTCTGATTTGAACGTGGAGCCAGGAACAGAAAACTGCCCAGTACGAGTTTATTGGATTGAAAAGTAAATTGTTAAGAAATCCGATTTTTTTCAAAAATCGGATTTCTTAAACATAAACATCGTTTCGCCGTTTAGAAATCCGATTTTTTCAAAAATCGGATTTCTTAAATGGCGTTTTTTGGTCAAAAACCCAACTATTTTTATTC
>JAGLHR010000571.1 GCA_023143415.1 Thiomargarita sp.
AGGCTTAACTTAATGACATTGACGCACCGGCGTGGAAACCAGAAAAACGTCCCTCAATCAGAAAATGAAAAATGGAAAAATTAGTCAATATTCACATAGAAAAACTACCTGAAGGCTTTTACTTAGCCACTTCATATGACATACCTGGTTTAGTTGCACAAGGACGTACTCTTGCTGAAACATTAGAAATTGCGCGTGATGTGGCTCGAAAACTAATCGAAGCTCGTATTGAAAAAGAAAATAGAGTGTCATTGGAACAAATTCCCAATGTGTTTGATTATCCATTAGTTGTGGGGTACTAAACGATGGGAAGATTAACCGGTTTTCGTTATAAAGAAATTGTCAAACGACTGAAAAAGTTTGGTTTTAGATTTGATCGTCAAGCAGCAGGTAGCCACGAAATTTGGTTTAATCTAACAACCGGGCGTTATACAACTATCCCCAATCATCCTGGTGATATACCTGAAGGAACATTACGTGCCATTTTAAAGCAAGCTCGCATTAATCCTAATGACTTTCTAAATAGTTAGAATTGTAGAAACGAATTTTTTTCTGAATCAGAATTGACTGAATGATAGAATTTTCAGAATGGTTGATTGAGTTATTGCTTTTATTCTGTCAATTCTCAAATTCTGCAAATTCTGATTCAGACGATTATAGACAGGATTAACCATCAAATTTTAATCCTGTTTATCTTTAAATTAGAGTAATTATTTTTAAAACAATGAGTTAATATCAGTTTATTTCATATTGATTGATATTGTGACTTTTTTTGAAAATGAAGGAATAAATTTATGTCACTCACTATTTCTTTTGGAGAAGTATTAGATGCAACCGATAAATTGTCTTTTCGAGGCTAAAGTTTTTTAAAGAAAAACTTTAGCCTCGAAAGATGAACAACATACCTTAATTGAAATTTTGCAGCGGCGCATGAGAGAAAGACGGCGTGCTCTAATCGCTAAAAATATTCAAGCAGAAAGAATTTCAACAAGGAGACTGCCAACCAGCAACGCCTCGTGAAATAATGGAATGTTTGGAAACAAAACCTCAGAGGTTTTTCGTTTCGTGAACGAGAAAAATGGTG
>JAGLHR010000572.1 GCA_023143415.1 Thiomargarita sp.
TAAGGAATGAGGATTTTATAAAATCCCAAACTAAGTTGGTAATAAATGCCAAATTGTGTATCATATGCATCCATGAAAATACAAACATACTCTCCAGAAATTGAAATCAAAATGCGCGACTTTTATAATAGTTTATCAGAAAAAGATCGCCGTCGTTATGCTGCTATTGAGGCAGAAAAACTCGGTTATGGTGGTGCAAGTTATATACGACAACTGTTTAATTGTGATAATCGTACCATTTTACATGGTAAACAAGATTTAGAATTAGATATATCTAAAAAAAATGATCGTATTAGACAACCTGGTGCTGGACGTTTCTCACTCATAGAAACAATGGAAGGCATAGATGAAGCATTTTTAGAAGTAATCGAAGATCATACAGCAGGCTCTCCAATGGATGAAACGATAAAATGGACAAATTTATCTCGTCCAGCTATTGCTAAAAAACTTGAAGAAAAAGGGTTTTCAATAAGTGTAACAGTAGTTGATCAATTATTGAAAAAACATCATTTTTGTCGTCGTAAGGCATTTAAATCTGAAGCGGGTAAAAAAAACATTCCAGATCGTGACGAGCAATTTCAAAAAATTGAACAACTTGGGCAAGAATATCATGATGCTGGAAACCCTGTTATGAGTATGGATGTCAAAAAAAAAGAATTAATTGGAAATTTCTTTCGTGAAGGCAAAGTTTATACCCAAGATATTATAAATGTTTATGATCATGATTTTGCCTCACAAGCCGATGGAAAAATTGTTCCTCATGGACTATATGATCTACATCGTAATGTTGGCTATATAACTTTAGGTCTTAGTAATGATACATCTGAATTTGGCTGTGAATGTGTTCGTCAATGGTGGTTAAATAACGGTCAAATTGAATACCCAAATTCAAAAAAGTTGTTATTACTTTGTGATTGTGGTGGTAGTAATAATGCTCGTTATTATATTTTCAAAGAGGATTTACAAAAATTATCCAATGATTTAGATATTGAAATTCGTATTGCTCATTATCCACCATACACATCAAAATACAATCCGATAGAGCATAGGTTATTTCCTCATATGACAAGGGCTTGTAAAGGAGCCATTTTCAAAACGGTTGAGATAGCCAATCATTTAATAGGTCAGACTTCAACTTCTAAAGGACTGAAAGTATTCTGTTCTATCCTTGATAAAACCTTTGAAACCGGACGTAAATATGCTGAGGGTTTTAAAAAAAATATGACAATTAAATTTGATGAATTTTTGCCTAAATGGAATTATGTTGCAGTTCCTACTGAACCCAAAGTTTGGGATATTATTAAATCCTGATTCCTAAGCGTAATAGATCAAAGGCTTTTGACTCTCATCCATCGAAACTTCCGTTATTCTTTCATCCACTAACTCAAAACGATTACCCGTACAAGTAAATGACAATTGATAGCGGAGTGTTTGGTTTGGGGAATGGGGATAAAACCATCGGGTATCAATTGATGCAATGGGTGAAGTGCTATTGCTACCTTTCCATAGCCATTCGCTGATCCCCCCGCCTTCACGAATAGGAACTAATAAATTATTGGGGGTTGCCCGGCCAGCAATGAAATAATTTTAATGAGGTTAGATTTACCAGAAGCATTAGTGCCTATAAAAACATTTAAGGAATCCAATGTTAAGGTTTCCATTTCAGTCGAATAAGACAATATGTTTTCAAGGCGAATTGTGTTTAATAGTTTGTTTTTACTCATGAATTTGAATATTTTTTACTAAGTACTGTTCGCAATTCAGAAACCAAGTTTTTTGAAAAAACAGGCCATCTCTAACAAATTTATTTTTCTGAACATCTATAATTTGAAAAAAATCGGATTTCTAAGTTTGAATAGAATCGCTTTTTTGCGTAACATCAGTTATTTACTTTAAACGCTTATTTATTTTTCCCCATTATTACCATCTCCTTTCTCATGTTGATATTGTGTCACCAAATCCGTTTTAAGTTGAATATCACGCCGAGAAGTCGTTTTTCTCCTTGAGCTTCTTGATGTGGTTGGCTTTGTTGCTTCTTGTGAGGAATCATCAATGCTTGGTGCTTCCATTTGTTGAACTTCCAATTCAGCTTTTTCAGCTTTTTCAGCACTGGGTGCCAACGATGTTGCTTGAGGCGGATTCTCCGTGCGAAGAGGTGCTTGGGTCGTTTCTTCCCCAGATTCAACGGGTTTTTCCAGTGGCGGCACAACTGTTGTCGATTCTCTCGTTTGAGAAACTGGCACAGCCTCTACTTTAACTTCTGCTTTTGGTTCACTAGGCGCAACCGAAGACTGCGGACTACTGGGCTGCTTGCTCGGTTGCGACACTTCAGTCGATATTTTCCGCCTTATACTACTAAATGCGCTGAAAATGAGAATGAAGATAGCACGGATCACATAAAATACCATCTTCACGAGCCCAATAATCTTATTAATGACATTAACAATCGCGAATATGATTCCGATAGTCGCCATCCAGATACGCAACCATAGCGGTAATCCAGGTATTGACTCTTTCTCCGTCTTCAACGCTTCATCTTTTTCCAATTTGAGAGGTTCTTGACCACCAGTTGCACAGAGTGCCTCTGGTCCAATACTGATACAACCCAAAGGAATAACGATGAGCGTCAGTAGCGTCGAGACAAGTACACCAAATAACAAGGAAATTGCCATGCCTTGGAAGATGGGATCAAACAGAATGACGAATGAACCTGCCACCAATGCGAAGGCTGTAATCAAAATAGGACGAGTACGAGTTTTACAGGCTAAAATCACGGCATTTTCTATAGATTCCCCCTTTTCAACGATTTCTTGAATAGAATAATCGACCAACAAGATAGAATTACGCACAATGATTCCTGCCAACGCAATCCAACCGATCATTGAAGTGGCTGTGAACTCCGCTCCTAACAACCAATGACCGGGTATGATACCAAGTAGCGTTAGCGGAATCGGTGCCATAATGATGGCAGGTACAATAAAGTTACCAAATAGCCATACGACTAATATGTAAATCAAAATCATTGCGACAGCAAATGCCATTCCCATGTCGCGGAAAGTTTCATAAGTGACTGTCCATTCGCCTGTCCATTCAATACCCGATTGTCCAATGGCTTTCGGTGGTCCAACATATCGATCACAGAAGGAAATAATGCCCAAACTGGTACAGCCAGATTCTACCAGATCGATACCATCGGGGGTTTTATAGTCCTTTAGTAGCCCTTCAATTTCGAGCATACCATAAATGGGTGCGCTCTGACTATATTCACCCGTTTCTTCATCATAAAGACCGACGGGGTCCCCCACGACATATTCAATAGGGCGTAAATCTTTCTGGTAGTAAACGGTATCTTGCTTTGTTTTAACAAAATTACCTAATTCAGCTAGGGGAATTATACTACCTGTTTGGGTAGAAATGGGTAAATCATATAAGCTGCTCAATTGTGAACGTTCCGTTAATGGCACTTGAATCACCAAATTGGTGGGTTCAAGGACATTGCCCTGTTTAACATCGCCTAGTTTAAAGCCGCCCAATGCCATCATTAAATTACGATTAATCGTATCGACAGAAATTCCGCGTCGTACCGCTTTTTCAGTATCCACTTCAAAATGCCAGACATCATGCGGTTCGGGAATGTAATTATCAACATCGTCTAAAATTTTGGCTTGTTCAAAGACGGCTGTTAGTTTCTGAGCCACTTCGCGGCGCGTATTTTCATCCGGACCATAGACTTCTGCCACGATGGATTGTAAAACCGGCGGCCCTGGCGGCATTTCTACCACCGTGATTTTGCCAGAACTATTGATTTCCTTAAGCAGTTTCTTTAACTCTGTTCGGGCTGCAAGAGCAATTTCGTGGCTGCTACGATGTTCCTCAAGGTAACATTTAAGTGTTTCTGTACTCCAAAAACTGATACCACATTTTTTCTTTTCAAGCTGCACATGAATATCTGCATGCCAAGGCCGCTGGCGCAAATAATAATGACGCACCATCCCGTTGAAATCAAAGGGTTGTGAAGTGCCAACATAAGTTTGTAAGGC
>JAGLHR010000573.1 GCA_023143415.1 Thiomargarita sp.
AGGCTGAAATATTCTTATGAAGACGAAAATCTTCTGATGTAGGGGCAATCCCTTGTGGTTGCCCTGAGTAGTTACGATTATTGATAACTACTCAGCCTTGAAATGCGAATGGAGTAAGAACGCTTTAGGAACGTTTCGAGCCTGAGTACGAAATCATCTCGGTTCTGTTGACATTTCACAACTCATTGATTTATAATAGAAATTACTTCAATAATTATTATAAGTCATTGATAAATAAAGTTTTTTTTGTAAATCTCAACAGAATCTAAAACCGTTAGGATGAAATATGATTCAAAAACAACTCCTTATTATTCTGCTAACAGATATGCTGAGTGTAATTATAGCTGGTCTCATTGCCTATCTCAGCTATACCAATATAGAAGGTTGGCCCTTAATGCCCTCGCGTTATATTGGCGCAATATTTCTTGCAGCACTTCTCGTTTTTTTTATTTTTCCTTTTTTTAAAATTCACCGCTTATACGGACGTCGCTTGATACGTCAAGGATATCGGCTCACATTTGTCTGGCTGATTGTTCTGACTCTCCTAATCATAAGTTTCTTTCTGCTAAATGTCAGCATATCTTATTCACGCTTATGGTTAGTCAATTGGATGATATTTGGAACAATAATATTGTTCTTAATGCGGCTTTTTTTAGTGCCTAAATTGCTTAAAGTAGCGCGTCACAAACCTATAAATAATGTCGTCATTGTAGGAACGAGTGAATTCGCTAAACAGTGGGCGCATAATATACAGACAACAACAAACACGAGATGGCATATCCTTGCTTTTTTTGACGAAGATAAGTTTCTACATGGTAATCGTATTGATGGCATCCCAATCTTTGGTGATAATAATGCGCTCAATCGAATTTTTGTAGAAAGCTATGAAGTGGATGAAATTTGGATTACCATCCCCTTAACTCAGATACAATTAAATGAGATGGTGCATGGTTTCCAAAATTATCCCGTCGTCATCCGCTTTATACCAAATATTAGTCTATTTTATGTTTTAGAATCAGTTGAATTAAAGGCACTTCATCAGGATTTTTTTGCACCAATGTTCAAACGTCTGTTTGATTTAGCATTGAGCACTTTATTACTACCGATTCTATTGCTAGGATTACCGCCGTTGGCACTGCTGATCCGCTTGGATTCCCCTGGTCCAATTTTCTTTTACCAATGCAGGGTAGGTAAAAACGGCAGGCTCTTTATGATGTGGAAGTTTCGTTCAATGTCAAGGGAAGCTGAAAAGTTTAAAATGGAATTAGAAGCATGTCCTGAAAAAAAGGACGATGTACGTTTTGAAAAAAAAGATTTTAATGATTCCAGAATTACCCAAATTGGACATTTTATGCGCCGCTATTCCATTGATGAACTGCCACAGTTATGGAATGTTTTAAAAGGCGATATTTCATTAGTCGGACCACGCCCTGCCATCGTCTCTGAAGTGGAAAAATATACCTCTTACCAACTTCAACGCTTACATGCCATGCAGGGCATCACCTGTGAATGGCAAGTTGAAGGACGCTCCAATATCTCTTTTGAAAAACAAGTCGATATGGATTTGGAATATATCAAAAAATGTTCGTTTTTTTATGATTTATGGCTGTTGCTAAAAACGATACCTGCCGTTTTTTCAGGGGATGGTGCTAAGTAAACGTTTTTGAATAAGTTTTTGAATTTGAAGAAGTTTTTGAACAGGATTCAAATGGAATCCTGTTTAAAATTTTTTGACGAAACGATTAAATCAATATTAATTTCCTATCACTTTTAATAAATCATAATAATAAAGCATTATAAAAAATCATAGAATAAAGTCATTTTCAGACCATTTCTTAAATATTTTCACCACGATTAATACATCACAAAAGCATATTAGAGGTTAAAATTTTTTTGAAACAAACTTGTCAGCCTCGAAAAGTGTAAAAAATGTTATGAATGTATTATGATGATAATAATAATAAATAGTGGAATTTAAAAGAATTTATCCTGAAAAAACATCCTAAAAGAAATCCTGTTTAAGGTTTTTAAAAGCCTTCTGAAAAAAATCTTCTGAAAAAAACCTTCTGAACAATTTGACTTTATGATCAATTAGATAATCATAATCTTAGCTAATAGAAGACAATTGAAATTAAATATTTAATAAAAATTGTAACTACTCAGCCTTGAAATCAATTTCAAGGCTGAAAGCTTTCGAGGCTAAAGTTTTTT
>JAGLHR010000574.1 GCA_023143415.1 Thiomargarita sp.
ACTTGAACCTCGAATTGAGTTTTTTGAAAACAAAACTCAAACCTCGAATGCCCCTACAACATTTCAGCCTAAAGTTTTTCATCAAAAAACTTTAGGCTGAAATATTCTTATTAATACAGACGAAAATATTCTGATGTAGGGGCAATCCCTTGTGGTTGCCCTGAGTCGTTACAATTTATGATAATTAACTTGACAAATTCTAAAAATCATGTACCCTACATTCATCAAAATACCTTCATTTAGGATTTTAGATTGAGTTCGCAGCATGATAGTAACAAATCAAGAAATTTGATTCCAATCTGATAGTGGTTTTGAAAATGTTGGATTGAAACTCAATTTCTAATGTGTTTCGATTTGTCGCTATCATGCTGCGAACTTAATCTAAAATTCATCATTTCTGTGTGATGAATGTAGGATGTACAATAAAAAATTGAATTTTTAGGAACAGTAATATATCATTTTTGTCGGTTCTAAATGTGTTTAAGGTAACTGCCTGAAATATTTTTTTAGATATGAGGATAAACTTGAAAATGGTATATAAAAACGCTTTGATAAACAACTCAAGCAGGAGGTATTGTTAAAACTAATGTCAATAATTAACTGGACCAAAATTGATGAAGCGCCGGCAATGGCAACCTATTCATTCCTTCCCATTGTCCAAGCCTTTACAAAAACTGCTGGTATTGAAATCAAAACCAGAGATATTTCCTTAGCAGGAAGAGTCATTGCCTTATTCCCCGAAAGACTCGAAGCCGAACAACGAATTGACAACGAACTCCAAAAACTCGGGGAATTAGCCAAAACGCCGGCGGCTAATATTATTAAACTCCCCAATGTTTCCGCTTCTATACCGCAGCTGAAAGCCGTTATTGCAGAATTGCAGGACAAAGGATACAACATCCCCGGCTTTCCAGAAACGCCGAAAACAGAAGAAGAAAAAACAATCCGGGAAAAATACGCCACCGTTTTAGGTTCAGCAGTCAATCCGGTACTGAGAGAAGGAAATTCAGATAGGCGTGCGCCAGGTGCCGTGAAAAATTATGCCAAAAAGTATCCTCATTCCATGGGAGAATGGCTCTCGACTTCCAAGTCGCATGTGGCAACGATGTCCGCCGGTGATTTCCGTAGCAATGAAATATCTACGACGATGGGAGAAGACACTGAGGCAAAGATTACTTTCCGCGGGAAAGATGGCAGTGAAACGGTTTTAAAAAAGGCGGTTCCTTTGGAAAAAGGGGAAGTGGTTGATGCCACTTTTATGAGCAAAAAAGCACTGGTGCAATTTTTGGCAGAACAAATGGAAGAGGCCAAAGAGAAAGGAATTCTTTTTTCTCTGCACATGAAAGCCACTATGATGAAGGTCTCTGATCCCATCATTTTTGGACATGCGGTGAAAGTGTTCTTTGCTGATGTGATCAACAAACATGCGGAGACTTTGCAACAACTACACGTCAATTTCAATAATGGTTTGGGAGACTTGTATAACAAGATAGAATCTCTGCCGGCTGTTCAAAAAGCCGAAATCGAAGCGGATATTCAAAAGGTCTATGCATCAAGACCTGAAGTGGCGATGGTTAATTCCGAGAAAGGAATTACCAATTTGCACGTACCCAGTGATGTCATTATTGATGCTTCGATGCCAGCGGCTATCAGAACAAGTGGCAAAATGTGGAACAAAAAGGGTCAACTTCAAGATACCAAGTTTACTATTCCAGATAGTACTTACGCGCCTCTTTATGATGAAACCATCAAAAACTGCATTGCCAATGGTGCGCTTGATCCCACAAAAATGGGGACTGTTCCCAATGTGGGGCTAATGGCAAAAAAGGCCGAAGAATATGGTTCACACCCCACTACTTTTGAAGTGCAGGCTGATGGTACTATCGTGGTAACCGATGCTCAGGGGAAAACCATTCACGAACAGACCGTGGAAGAAGGAGATATTTGGCGGTTGGTGCGAGTCAAGGATGAATCAATTCGAGATTGGGTCAAACTAGCGGTCAATAGGGCACGAGCAAGTGGTTGGAAAACGATTTTTTGGTTGGATGAAGATCGGCAACATCACATCGAACTCCGAAAGAAAGTGGATGACTATTTAAAAGACCATGATACGTCCGGTTTGGATATTGAAATCATGTCTGTCAGAGATGCCGCCCGATTTTCTATTGAGAGAATAAGAGCCGGAGAAAATACGATCTCGGTGACGGGAAACGTGTTACGAGACTACAACACTGATTTGTATCCCATTTTGGAAGTGGGAACCTCTGCAAAAATGCTGTCGATTGTGCCATTGATGGCCGGAGGCGGATTATTTGAAACAGGCGCAGGTGGTTCAGCGCCAAAACATGTGCAACAACTGTTGCAAGAGAATTATTTGAGGTGGGATTCGCTGGGCGAATTTTTAGCGTTGGTGCCGTCTTTGGAGATGGTCGCAACGGTTGATAATAATGCTCAAGCGAAAGTGTTGGCAAAGGCGCTTGATAAAGCAACCGAGAAACTGCTGGAAAACAATAAATCTCCTCAAAGAAAATTGGGGACGATTGACAACAGAGGCAGTCATTTCTATTTAGCCCTGTATTGGGCAGAAGCGTTGGCGAATCAAACAGAAGAGGCGAAACTGGCTTCTCACTTTGCAGAAGTCTTTAAAAATCTTTCCGATAACGAAGAAAGAATAAGTCAAGAACTACTCTCGGTGCAAGGGAAACCTGTTGATATTGGGGGATATTATAAACCCGATTTGGAAAAGGTTTCGGCGGTGATGAGACCCAGTATGACTTTTAATGCTATTATAGAACGTGCATAAAATCACTTGTCGTTCAGACCTTTTTTTGGTTTGGAACTGGTATTTTATTATTTGCGAGTGATCTAAGAAACTCAGATCTGTCAGGTTTTCAAAACCTGACAGGTCTTTTTTTGGAAACGAGAGATAACTTATTCTTTACTGTTCGATTATGTCAGCACTCAAACCTGTTAGGGCGATTATCGTTTCCATATCAATTCGAGGCTAAAGTTTTTTCTTTCAAAAAAACTTTAGCCTCGAACCGATTTTTGCATCTCTTTAGCCACCTCCAACTTACCGCTGATTTGACCTTCTTCTCGCCCTTCTTCTCGCCCTTCTTGTAATCCTTCTTCTCGCCCTTGTTCTAGCCCTTGTTCTAGCCCTTTTTGTAATCCTTTATTAAGGGCAGTTTCAACGGCATCTTGCTCATTCACCATTGCCATCAGATACAAATCATAACGATGGCGTTCTTCGGAATTCATTTTCAACAGATTTAATTTTTCACCGACACTTTCAAGGTTTTTCGCGTGACATTTAGGCGGTAAAGCGGCGTGTTTGAATAAATAAATCCACTCATCCAAGTCTGTTTCCATCTCATCGGCAAAACGCTCGACATTAATCAGGTAATATTCAGGAAAAATCTCTTGGCTTTTGAGTTTTTCAAACTTTTTATCTGCTCGTTGTCGCCGAAAAATTAAGGGCTTATTATCGTGCAAACCCCGAAATTCCGTGTTGCCATAAAAAACATAATCTTCGCCCAGCCCTAAATTAAAATAAAGGATACTGATAGAAACGACTTTGCTAATCTGACGATAATCGTTACCCGCTTTCACATTATCAACAATGATTTTGGAAACACCAAACAAAATACGTTCCAAGTAAGCGGTGACATGACAATTTTGGATTTCGATAATCACGTATCGCTGTTTTTGATCTTGGATAAGAATATCAACGCGATTCAGTTTTTGATCAATATCAAGCACGTTGGATTCGCTTTCAAGTATTTCAATAATGGTCACGTCTTGATGAAGTACCGCACTTAAAAAGCCTTCCAAAATATCAAAGTTCGCTTTGTCACGTAATAATGTTTTCATTTTCGAGGTTTTAGTTTTTTTTTAAAAACTAAAACCTCGAAACCAGTCAAAACGAATCAGTTTCGTTTCGGTATTCATTTTTTTCTCCTTTTAAGTTAAAAATAACCCTGATTAGGATACGACACTTTGCCAGTATATGACGACTTATTTTTTACACCTTTTAGATATTGTGGCTAAAAAAACTTGATCATTTTCCTAATTTAATTAGAAATTTAAAATGAGAATGATAATTAACAATAACTAAAAATGGCCCTTTAATTTTTTTTATCAATGAGCCTTAAATTTTTTTATATTGGTCTTCGCCTTTAAAATCGCCTCTTTCCATTTTTATGAACAAAAACTTAAAAAAAAACTTGATTCGGTTCTTCGCAAAATGTTTTAAAATGTATTTTATAGGGTTCAAGTTTTAATTGGGTCAAATGTTTTAATTGAGTTATCAGATTGCACAGTTTTCGAGGTTTTAGTTTTTTGACAAAAAACTAAAACCTCGAAATTGAAGCATTCCCCAAGTTTCAAGCGATGTTGGGTGGCAGCTTTTAGGCTTGTTTTAGAAAGCCTGAGAAGTTTGACTGACAATTTGTAGGGGTGCTGATATGATCAATTTTGGTCATTTCGGTAGGGTAAAATTGGTAATTCTTTGATTTTGTTAGGAATTAGATTTTTTTTTACTCTTTCATACATCATAAATTAAGATTGAAAATTAGAAATGATTAGTGTTTTTATTATGCCCGTTTTAGTGGATAATATCAACTTATCAGGTTAAATTGACAGGATAATTTGGATCGCATGCAAATTGGCCTGTTTCCCGTTCAATTTCACAAGAATATCAGGGCAAAAAGTCAGGATATTATTAGCATGGCAAATGTGCCTGATTTGTCGGTCAATATCTAGGAATATCAGGCAGAATTATTGTGGTCTGTCCCCTATTTTCCTTAGTATAAAACAAGTTAATTGATTAATGTTACTTTGACCACAATTTATTAAAAATAATCCCAATATTGTAATATAATATGGGCTGTTTAATTATTCATAAAAGAGGAATATACAATGAAAAAAAGAATTGCATGCCTTAGTAAAACAATGGTAGTGATAATGTTTGTCTTGTTGTCAAGTACAAACCTGTTTTCACAAGAAATAGTAACAGTTCCGGGAAGTACAATAGACAATTTCATGCCTTACAGTTTTTATGATACAAATGATTTCATATATTTTGTTGGCAAGAATACTGAAAACAAGAACAATTTATATAAAATTGACAAAGCTACAGGAGATGTTGTAAAAATAGCCATGCACCCGGGTATCAATAATTTGCCAATAATAGGATTTACACTTGCAGGAAATAATATTTATTTTGTGGCAAAAAATACCAAATTTACTCCTCGCATTTGGAAACTAAATATCACAACAGATGCAATAAGTTTGGTAGATAATGTAGGACGACCACACTGGGATAATTTTACCTCTTTTGTAAATATTGGCGACTACCTGTATTATCCTTGCCATTCGGTAGCAATGTTCAAGGATAATATTATTGGAAGAATTAAGTATTCCGATGATACATTTGAAGAAGTTACTTTAACGCATACTGATTTGGACAGCGACCCTGAAATAAGTCGATTAACAGATTTTAACGGTAATCTCTATTTTAACGGTCACGATAAAGGAGAAGAAGGAAAAGATTTTCAACAACATTTGTATAAATATAACATAATAACACAAGCAGTTACATCGCTAACAAGCAGAACCGGAACTGCCGATTTACCACATTTTAGCAACTATACCGGTAATTTTAACCCTACTAGTTTACAGGTTGTCAATGATAAGTTATATCTTTTGGCAGAACATGATAATTCATTTAGAAATGTTTTATGGGAATATGCAGAAAATTCAGATGCTATAGCTCTTTTTGCTGGACCAAGTGATAATTTTATTTTAGAAGATATCTCAAATCTTAATAAACACCAAAATAAATTATTTTTTATATCATCTCCCGATATATATCTGTACGATACTGAAACTAAATCAGAAACAAAACTTGAGCTTCCCGCAAATTATTCTCTTGCAGCAAAATACAATAGTAATATAGGTTTTTTTTCAGATGATTTATTAGTTAGAGCTAAAAATCGTTCAACATCGAAAAGGGTAGCATTGCGTTATAATTTTATAGCCGAAAGCTTTTTAGAAGTATCATTACCGCCACAAGATTTTGATAATGTGCCAACAAATTTCTTCAGTTCGGATAATAAAAATGTGTATTTTAACGCGAATAATAGTTCGGGTAAATCGAAGTTATATAAAATGAACTTAGAGAAAATATCAACTTGGTCAGGTACTGAATGGCAACCAAGTACACCTGATGCCAACACCCTTGCAATTTTAGACGGAAACTATACTTCAAGCACCGGTGACATAACATGTGCGGGATTATCCGTTAATGAAAATAAAACGATTACCGTAAATAGTGGACAAACTCTAAAAATAACAACAAGTGGCGTAAGTATTAAAACACAGGCGAATATTATTGTTGAAGCAGGAGCGGTTTTAAATTGTGATGCACTGAATATTCCTTCTCAAACCTCAATTACCGATAGTAACACGGAAGTTTACTCAACAGACATCAATATAGTAACAAATCCCAATAAAGCATCTGTAAAAGTACAAATAGAATACGGTGAAACCACAGCTTATGGTAGTTCGGTTGAATTACCATTTAATATTGATGGAGAAGTAGATGTTTCCAAAATATTAAAACTTGTTGGACTGAAGGCAAATACAGAATATCATTATCGTTCTGTTTATTCAACAGATGATTTAAAAATTTATGGAACAAACAACATTTTTACAACTAAAGCCTCTACTGGTATAGATTTAAACGCAGTTGATTTTCATGTTGCAAATAAAGAACTCTTAAATGTTAGTACTCAAATGGAGTACTCAATAGGTAGTAACTCTTCTTATACAGCATGTACTGATGGAACAATGACCGGGATAGACTACGTATTCGGAAGAATTACTGTAAGAGAAATTGCAAAAACCGATAATAAAAGAGTATTAATATATGTTAAGAAACCATATTTTGATGATTTTACTATTGATTATATAAATAAAACAACCAAAGAGAATGTAGCTGATAATATTGAATATTCGACCGATGATTTTGCAACAGCAGGAACGCTAGGTAGTAATGCTCCGGTAGACTTAACTCTCGGAAAGACTATTTATTTTAGAATACCTGCTACTAAAACATCTGTGGAATATAAACAAACATTAACTGTTCCTGTTAAAAAGAATAGCAACAAACTAAGCGATTCTATCACTGATTGTGCTGTTCAGACTCAAATTGATAAAGAAGAGTGTCATGCTCTGATTGATTTGTATACCAACACAAATGGTGCTAGTTGGAAAAATAAGTCAGGCTGGAATGTGACGAATACGCCTTGTAGTTGGAGAGGTGTCTCATGTGGTGGCGATGGGCATGTTACCGGACTTATACTTCGAAATAACAAGTTAAGCGGTTCTATCCCTGAATCGTTGAGCAATTTGAGCAATTTGAAGTCACTCGTTTTGGGCAGTAATCAACTAAGCGGTTCTATCCCTGAGTCGTTGGGTAATTTGAGCAATTTGCAGAGACTTTTTCTGTTCCGAAACCAACTAAGCGGTTCTATCCCAGAGTCGTTGGGCAATTTGGGCAATTTGAAGTCTCTCAATTTGAGCAGTAATCAACTAAGCGGTTCTATCCCAGAGTCGTTGGGCAATTTGAGCAATTTGGAGTACCTCAAACTGTACAAAAACCAACTTTGCGAAAACATCCCAAAGTCATTGATGAACCTGAGTAAAATTAGAAAAATTGTTTTAAAAAACAACCATTTAACTGCTTCTGATCCTAAACTGATTGATTGGCTTAAAACCAAAGATTCTAGTTGGGCCAAAAATCAAACGCCCTGTCCAAAATAGCCGATACTGGTTTAGGGAAGAGGAAAAGGGGCCATGTTCGATTTATTTGAATTTATTTCTCGTTCCCAAACTTTGTTTGGAATTAATTCAAGGAAGCTCTGCGTTCCGCAACGCGGAGCGTTGCAGAATGCATTCCCAACGAGGACGTTGGGAACGAGGAAAAAAATTTGTGCAGTTGTTAATTTTCCGCCACGGAGAGTTGCAGGTGTGAAATCAGAAGTGTTGGTTCTTGCAATTGTATGTAAAGATGCAGGAACAGTCCTAATTGAGCCAAATTTAAAAGTAACGAATGGTGAGAGGCTGGCATAACTATGACACCAGTTGGGGTCGGCTGATTTGCGACGTTTTTTTTTCGTTCCCAAACTCTGTTTGGGAACGCCTTCATCGACGCTCTGCGTCGAGTGCCTAAAAGAGTTTAGAAATCAGTCGTTATAAACCTGACAGGTTTTCAAAACCTGTCAGGTTTTTTTTGTCCTAACTTAAATGTGTTAGAATAAGCAAGCGTAGCATGGGTTAAATGTAGGTAGGAGCGAAGCGGAAGCCCACCTTTCATCCTAAAAAACCCACCTTCAAAGATTATCAAGGCTGTCGTCAGTAATCATTGCTGGCTTCAGCCTTTTTTTACGGCATTGAAACTCTGCTCGGGAATGCTTTCCTCGAAACGTCGCACCCACGTATTTTTTGTTGCCCACTGCCGTTTTTAAGTTCTATAAAATTTCATCTCGCCAATTTTCTAGCTTTAGTCTAGGAACTCTTTGAAATTCTTTAAGATTAGAAGTGACAAAAATAAAGCCCCGCTGTAATGCACATCCAGCTAATAAAACATCATAGCTACCGATAGGAGTGCCTTGTCTTCGCAAAGTCACCCGGAGATCGGCAGCTATACGTGCATCCTCTGGCTCAAATGCTAAAATATGAATACTCTCTAAAAAATCATTGATAATCGTTTCTAGCTGTTGAACTCGCCCAGGATTGAGTTTTAATCCATATTCGATTTCCATGATGGTAATGCTAGAAACCACCAAAAAATGTGGTGATATGTTATTGATTCGTTCTAACACGTTGGGATGTCCACGTACAAAGTCACTGACGGTACAAGTATCCAAAAGATAATAATCGTTATTCATACTAACGGGTCTTGGCTAGGTGGCTTGAGTTCAGAACGATAACTTTCAAACGGGGGAAAATCTTTAATTCCTTTAAATGCCTTCACTGTCGAGGGCCATTGAGATTGGTTTGGGTGACACTGCAACCATTCGATTATCGCCTCGCGTATCAGAGTGCTGGACGATTGTCCCCGGTTTTTCGCTATAGTTGAAAGTTGGTGACTAATTTGATCATCAATATCAATATTAAAGTACATTTCTACTCACCATTCACTTAATAAAAAATCTAAAAGAGTGTTTGAAAGTTATTATAACAGAATAATTACAGATTAAACAAATATTGTAACTACTCAGAGGTTAGCCTTGAGATTTATCTCAAGGCTGAGTAGTTACCAAATATTTAATATAGTACACAAAACTATTGATAACTTTCGAGGTTCAAGTTTTTTTAATTAAAAAAAACTTGAACCTCGAAAACATTTATTTGACTTTTGACCTAAAAACTTGACATTTATAAAAAGGCAAAGTATCATATCGCTTGAAAGTGGTTAGCCTTCCACGTTTAATAGGAAAATAGGGGACACCTTTTCTACAATTCTATTATTCTTTCGCGTCGGGTGATGGCAAGCGTTATCCTGATGAAACGTTTCACCCTTATCTACGCTTCTCCAAGTCGCTACGGGTGGGTTACACTCAGGATAACCAAGCGTTGAAGCGGACATTTTACGTCCTTGTCTAGTGCCGCTTAACATAGGCGTTAGACTACTGAAATAAACTGAAATAAAAAGGAGTAATTTTTATGTCTTATAGTGACTTCACCTTAAAAAAGGTAAAATCTCAATTTGATTTAAATATCGTAGAAAATGAAGATTTGTTTTCAACAATTGAAGAAGTTGAAATCAGTGATTTTTTATCTATGATTTTAAAACAAAATATTCCTCTAGCACTAGCAATCAGTACAGAAAAAGCCTGTTCTGAGTTGATTATTGTTAATATCATCTTGGAGATTAAGAAACAATTAAATATTAGCTTTTTTTCTGGCATAGATTTTACTGTAGATAAGGAAAAAGGTTTAAATGGATTTTGTGACTTCATAATAAGTCAATCACCAGAACAATTCTTTTTAGATTCTCCGGTTTTAGCCGTTGTTGAAGCAAAAAATGAAAAAATTGTGAGTGGACTTGGTCAGTGTATTGCAGAAATGATAGCGACCGAAATTTATAATGAACGAGAAAATAACCGTATTTCATGCATATATGGTGCAGTTACAACTGGGCATGCTTGGAAATTTTTAAAATTGGAAAAAGGTACCGCATACATAGATATTGAAGATTATTATATAAAAAATCCAAAGAAGATTATTGGAATATTCAGTTATATGATTAAACAAATTGCCTAACTAATCCTCATTGAAAATAGGGAACACCTTTTCTACAATTCTATTATTTTTTCGCGTCGGGTGATGGCAAGCGTTATCCTGATGAAACGTTTCACGCTTCTCCAAGTCGCTACGGGTGTGTTACACTCAGGATAACCAAGCCTATTCTAGTTCCCTTCGAGGCTAAAGTTTTTTCTTTAAAAAAACTTTAGCCTCGAACTCTGTTTGGGAATTCATTCAGGGACGCTCTGCGTCCCGCAACGCTGAGCGTTGCAGAATGCATTCCCAACGAGGACGTTGGGAACGAAGAAAATAAGGAAGAAAAAGGTTATTATCCAAATAGAAAAAGCTGAATATTTTTATCAACTTGTTCTAATGTCTTGTAATTGATTGTGCCAATCAGTTTGATAAATCTTCTTTTATCAAACGAGCTGTTTTATTTTAATTATCTTTCATAAGCCGGTTTATCAAGTCTTTCTTCAAGAAAATATCAAGCAATAAAATAGCTGTAGGAACGAAGCTATTAAAAAATGGTTCTAACTCTTATTCTTGGCGAGAGGTACAGGAAAGTAGTGGTTATGCTACTTTTAGAAAAGAAGGAAGAACTGCTTTAGAAGGAAAATGGAAGATTGGTTATAATAAACTTTGCTGGTGTTATGGAGAATGCAATGAGTATAAATGTAAGTATGTTGAAGCAAGAAATAATTGTACTGTTTGGTACGACATAGATACTGAAACCGGAAATAAAACCGGGCGAATTAATAAATGGGTTAATATCCGTTGACATCTATGCCATATCGTTAATAACTACAAATTAGACAGAAAATATTTATGAAACAGACACTAAATAGTAACAATGGCTTGCTTTGGATTTTATTTCTTTCCGGAATATTCTCTTGCCTAATGTTATTTTGGTTATATCAAACAAAGGGAAACTCTTATGAAAATCATAGGGCTGAGAAAATAAATGTGGTTGTAAAAAATCCCATTTCAGAAAAATCAAACTTATCGAATGATACTAATGAGAATTTAGATAATAAACTTGGATGCCAACTTCCTAAAAATATTTCTATTGATAACGCTATAAATAATAGAATTCCATTTAAAAAGTGGCTTAACTCATTTAAAGCTGAAGCACTTGCTAATGGTATATCCAATGAAACTATTGTGGCAGCATTTAAAAATGTCTATCCTATTCAAAAAGTAATTGATTTAGATCGTCGCCAAAAAGAATATTCTTTAACATTTTCTAAATATTTAAGAAATTCTATCTCCGTAAAAAGAATTGTACATGGAAAGTCTATGCTTAAAAAATATCATACACTCCTTAAAAATATTGAGGAAAAGTATGGTGTACAACCTCAAATCTTAATTTCTTTATGGGCAATGGAAAGTAATTTTGGACAGAATATGGGAAATTTTTCCACCATTAATACCTTAGCAACATTAGCACATGAAGGTAGGCGACATAATTTTTTCCGAAATGAATTACTTTGTGTTCTGCATATTCTTGAAGAAAAGTATATACACATTGATGAGATGAAAAGTTCTTGGGCTGGAGCAATGGGACAGCCACAATTTATGCCATCTACTTTCTTTTATTATAGTGCTGATGGAGATGCTGATAATAAAAAAAACATCTGGCATAATAAGGCTGATGTATTAGCGTCTGCCGCTAACTACTTAAATAAACTTGGCTGGAAATCGGCTCAAAGTTGGGGGTTGGAAGTAAAATTACCCAAGACATTTGACCCATATCAGGCTCGTTTTTCAGAAGAGAAATTCTTGAAAGAGTGGTATGATTTAGGTGTTAAAAAAGCAAATGGACAGCAACTATCTATAAGTAATATCAAAGGTTCCATTATTCTTCCTTCAGGTATCAAAGGACCAGCATTTCTGATTTTTCATAATTTCCGAATTATCAGAGAATGGAATAAGTCTATGAATTATGCATTGACGGTTGGACATTTATCTGACCGGTTGATGGGTAATAAAATGTTAGTTGGAAAAGCTCCTAAATGGGAAAAACCTTTAACTCGTGAACAAGCATTATCATTACAACGTAACTTAAAAAGACTTGGTTTATATAAGGATAAAATAGATGGTATGGTGGGATTAAAATCACGTAATGCGATACGTGAATACCAAAAATCGAAGGGTATACCAGCAGATGCCTATCCATCTCCAGAACTTATTTTACAGATACAAAAAGCCAGGTAGCCAGCGTAAGGTGGATAGGGAAAATAGGGTAGGGGACACCTTTTCTACAATTTATTGGTAACATTCTGAATAAGAAAAATAGGGGATTGACCACTATTTTTCGTTCCCAAACTCTGTTTGGGAACGCCTTCATCGACGCTCTGCGTCGATTGCCTAAAAGAGTTTATAAATCAGTCGTTATAAACCTGACAGGTTTTAAAAACCTGTCAGGTTTTTTTTGTCCTAACTTAAATGTGTTAGAATAAGCAAGCGTAGCATGGGTTAAATGTAGGTAGGAGCGAAGCGGAAGCCCACCTTTCATCCTAAAAAACCCACCTTCAAAGATTATCAAGGCTTTCGTCAGTAATCATTGCTGGCTTCAGCCTTTTTTTTTCTAGTTCGAGGCTAAAGTTTTTTTAAAGAAAAAACTTTAGCCTCGAACTCTGTTTGGGAATTCATTCAGGGACGCACTGCGTTCCGCAACGCGGAGCGTTGCAGAATGCATTCCCAACGAGGACGTTGGGAACGAGGAAACGTTTGGAACGAGGAAATACTCGTAGTGGAAATTAATTAGTGTTCATAAAGCGTGAAATCATGATCAAACCAAAGTACATAAAATATTTCATGAACACGATAGCCAACCATTGGCTTTTTACCACAAAACCGAAAAGCAAGAAAATAGTTAAAATCTTCAGTAATATTTTTAGGAAGTGCTGTTTTGATGCTGGATTTGAAAATTTTTTCTATTCCAAGCCCGTGACGAGGTAAGTTTTTTATCTCTTTCCACGGAATATTTCTTCTTTTAAAGATCGACTCAGCAAAAGCCGCTTTATCTTTCTGTTCAAGATTAGAAAAACAATAGTGCCCTGGCATGAGTCTTTCTAATGAGAAAATCGGTGGCTTGTTGTCATAATTAATGGGTTCTTGGCTGGAAAGTCTTTTTCCTTTATTCTTCTCATGTTGTAGTATGCTCTTTTTCTTAGGCATTTACTTAATCCGTGTTTTAAAATAATTTTCCATTTCATCTACCGAAATTTCGCCAGCATTGATTTCGTTGCTTGCCCAAGGTGGTTCGTCATGAGTCATGTTTCTTAGTTTCCAAGCACTAAATTGACCAAAAACCTCATATACTTCATCTAAAAATGCTTTTTGCGGCTGACTAAAAAGCGATGTTGGTTCAAAGTCCTTCTGTGCAGGAATAAGATTTCCAGCATGATTTTTATACTGATGATAAACCTCTGGACAGACGGGACCATGTCTCCATGCCTCAATTGGTGAATCAAATAAGGGCTGTTCAAATAGGGCTAAATAAAAACCTTGAGCATAATAAAGCAATTTTTGCAGCTTTAAATTACAAATTCCGTTTTCATCATCATCATCCCCTTTTAGAAGAAAGTATTTTGCGACATCGTGAACATTAACCATTTTTTGTACCTTTTAAATCGGTTGAATTGTGGAGCCAAACCTCAGAGGTTTTGGAAACCTCAGAGGTTTTTAGAACGTGTGGAGCCAAACCTCTGAGGTTTTTAGAACGCCTTTTTAATCCCTTTAATCCTATTCAAAATTCATGGCTTTCCATAACGCTTGAAGGAATTTGTCATTTTCTGAGGGCAGCCCAATTGATACCCGCAAATATTGGGGCATACCGTATATTCCACCTATCGGGCGCGTAATAATACCTTGACGCAAAAGCAATTCATAAACTTTTGCCCCTTCCCCAACGTTGACTGAAATGAAATTGCCTAGCGATGGAATATAGGATAATCCTTTCTGATTAAAAGCGTTCATCATTTGTTCCATTCCTGCACGATTTAGTGCAATGCTTTTTTTAAGATGTTCGCTATCTTCGAGGGCAACAGTGGCAGCAGTTAGGGCAAGACTATTCACATTAAAAGGTTGTCGTATTCGATTCAGTAAGTTAGCGACAGTCGGATGAGAAATCGAATAACCCAATCGTAACCCCGCTAATCCATAAGCCTTTGAAAAGGTTCGCGTTATTATCAAATTAGGATAATCGGTTAACCAGGTTAAGCTGTTTGGATAATCACGGTTTTCAGAGGCGTATTCAAAATATGCTTCATCCACTACTACAATCACATATTCAGGCACTGCGTCTAAAAAGTTTTTTAAGCGGGTTTTATTAACCCAAGTACCTGTGGGGTTATTTGGATTCGCGATAAATATTAGACGAGTATCGTCACGGATTGCGGCTTGCATGGCTGTTAAATCATGCCCCCAATTTTTTGCGGGTGTTATAATTGCTTTTGCACCGATAGCTTGCGTCACAAGGGGATAAACTGCAAAGGCATGTTCAGAGAAAATGACGGAATGTGTCGGTGTCACAAAGACGCGAGCAATTAGTTCAAGAATATCATTGGAGCCATTGCCTAAAGTAATCCGTTCATTATGCACGCCATGCTTTTTAACCAACGCTTTTTTCAGCGTGAATCCATTTCCATCAGGATAGCGGGTTAAATTGATTAAATCTGCTTGCACTGCTTCAAGCACTGATTGGCTTAAACCTAAAGGGTTTTCATTAGAAGCCAATTTGATGACATTTTTTATCCCATATTCCCGTTTTAATTCTTCGATGGGTTTTCCAGGTTGGTAGGGATGTAAACCTTGCACGCCAAGCGTCGCCTGTTGAAAAAAATCACAAGTCATGTTCATGTTAATGGTGAATGTTAGAGTGAAAAACCTGACAGGTTTAAACTTTGTTTAGGGAAAAACCTGTCAGGTTTAAACTTTGTTTAGGGTAGAAAAGGTTTAAAACAACTTCGTTTGAGGTATAAAACAAATCATCTACGTGGATAGGAACCAATATGTTTAACCAAAGAAGTTTGCCCTTCTAAACAATGTAGAGATTTTGCAATCGGCGCATCTTTAATATGCCCTTCAACTTCAACGAAAAAGATATATTCCCAAATGCCTTGACGCGAAGGGCGCGATTCAATGCGCGTCATATTCACATTATTTTCAGCAAACGGCTCAAGTAAATGATATAAAGCACCTGATTTATTGGGATTGGATAATAGCAGCGACGTTTTATCATTCCCAGTTGGTGGAGGCTCTGTTTGCCCTATCACTGCAAAGCGAGTCGTGTTATTAATATCATCTTCAATCCGTTCAGCCACGATTTGTAATTGATAAATCTCCGCAGCCGTTTTACCCGCAATCGCTGCTGCGCCGATTTCATCAGCAATACGACGAGCGGCTTCTGCATTACTATTGACAGCAATACGTTCTATCGTGGGCAACCGATTATCTAACCAACTACGACATTGGGCAAAAGACTGTTGATGGGAATAAATCCGCTTAATTTGCTCAATTTCAAGGCTTTTTGAAAGCAAATAATGATGAATGGGTAATTCAATTTCACCACAAATCTTCAATGGTGTGTTAATAAAACAATCTAATGTTTGATTAACACCCCCTTCCGTAGAATTTTCCACTGGCACTACGCCATAATGCGCTGTTCCCACTTCCACTTCACGAAAAACCTCGTCAATCGTTTGCAGGGGAATAATCTGCGCTTGATGTCCAAAATACTTATATACAGCTGCCTCTGAATAAGTGCCAACAGGACCTAAAAATGCGACATTCATCGGCTTTTGCAAAGCTAAACAAGCCGACATGATTTCTCGAAAAATCAATTTCAGGGTGTCATCCTGTAAAAGCCCTTGATTATTGCGTTGTACAACGTTTCGCAATATCTGCGCTTCACGCTCAGGGCGATAAAAATTGGGATTATCCTCTTCGGCATATTTTGCCTGTGCGACGTCTTGAGCTAAACTGGCACGTTTATTGATAAGTTCTTGAATTTCTTCGTCTAATTTATCAATTTTAGCACGAATTTTGGGTAAATTATAAGTTGACATAATATATAGTATATAGTTAAACTGTCCAAAGCTGAAGCGTTTTCGAGGTATTAGTTTTTTGAAAAAAAACTAATACCTCGAACTCCATTAAACGTTTTTGGAGTCTAACGCAAACTGATACAACGTATTTTTACTCACACCTGTGATTTCACTGGCTAATTTAGCAGCCTGTTTCAGCGATAATTCTTGGCGCAATAACCAAAAAATTCGCTCGGTTTCCGGATCGATAGCCTTATTATCAAATTGTGCGCCTTGCACAACAAGGACAAATTCGCCTTTTTGCCGTTCCGCCCGTGCTTTTAACCAATCAAGTATGTTGCTCAAAGACTCCCGATAGACGGTTTCAAAGACTTTAGTTAATTCTTTGACTAAAACAGCCTCCCGCTTTTCGCCAAATATTTGCACCAGATCATTTAGACAATCCAAAATACGGTGTGGTGCCTCATAAAATACCAAAGTCCTTGATTCTTCAAGTAATTTTTTCAAACGCTCTTGACGAGCTCCTGATTTAGCTGGTAAAAATCCCTCAAACACAAAACGATCAGCAGAAAAACCGGCAACTGACAAGGCACTAATTAAAGCACTTGGTCCAGGAATTGCGATAATATTCAATTGCATGGCGTGAGCAGTCTGTATTAAAAAACGACCTGGATCACTGATTAAAGGTGTTCCTGCATCGCTAATAAGTGCCATACTTTCGCCATCATGCAAACGTTGCAACAAAACAGACGATTTAAATCGTTCGTTATGTTCATGTAAAGATTGCAACGGTGTTGTGATACCAAAGTGGTTTAATAAATGACGACTATGGCGAGTATCTTCAGCGGCAATAAAATCAACTTCACGCAAAACGGATTGCGCTCGCAGACTAAAATCTTGTAAATGGCCAATGGGAGTGGCAACGATATAAAGTGAACCTTTTTTAATAGACACTGTTGTGAATGATGAATGATGAATGATGAATGATTTTCGGGGGTTTCGTTTGTTGAAGAAAAACTAAAACCTCGAAATTGTGCAATGTGTTTTTGGTGTCCACAAATCAAAACACTTCATGCTTTTCCAGTCTGTACAAAAACAGGATGTACAACAATACCCGTTTCACTATCAGTATAATCTGCCTCAAATCGTTGACGATTTTTTTCATCAACGGCTTCAATAAATAATACTAACCAGATTTCCAACACGCCTAACTGTTTTCCATATTTCGCCGCCTGAATAAGTGCCTTACGATATTGCCGTTGATCAGCAAAACTCTTTAATTCTAATCCAAACAGTTGCCCTGCATGACGTATCAACAAATCAATTTGACCATTTCCAGTTGGAAATTCTGGCTGAACTTGTGTATCATAACTGCGAAAAAAACTGACGAGATAAAGGTAAAGATGAAAATGAAAGACGGCTTCATACACCCGTAAATCTTCCCGGCGCGGTGCGTTTTTTAACACCAGTTCCCGATTGGCTTGCAAATACTGCTCATATCGTTGCAACAATCGAGTGATGTTGAGACTATCATCGGTAATCGTATCCGACAAATCCTCAAACGGCTTATATAATCCAAGCATTTTTTCATGATAAATTTCTCTGGAAAAATAGCTGAACAATTGCTTTTGTACATAAGGGCAAGGAAATTTTACATAATTTTCGTTCAAGCTGACTTGTTCAACAGAAACGACTCCATTCATGTAGAGAAAATTGACAATCGGATCACGGTAGGTAAATTCAATTTTCGTTTCCGTTTGGAACAATTCCAAAACAAACTGTTTATAATGTTCCTGTTTCGCCTTGCTGATGAGGTTCAAAATGTTGTTATTGGGCAACAAGTCAAGCGCGGCGGCATAAACACCTTTAAAATGCGCCATTGTAATTGCTTGATCAGTGGCTTGATTATACTTTTCCGTCAACAATTCCCCGAACCAGCAAGTTAAACCGGGTTGCCCTTTAAATTCAGACCAGATATTTTCTACAACTTGGGCTTCGATTGATTGCCCACTTTCTTGTTGATACTCGTTGAAGAGGTAAGTCACCTCATCATGAGTCAAATTGGGAATAGAAACACTACGCTGAACATTGAATGGCGAACCCTTAACATTTTCTACGCCCAAGACGGAACGTACCCCAATTAATGCCATGCCATGTAACAAATAATCCTTTTCGGCAGAAGACTTATCAAATTGGCTTTGGCGAGTATTATAAATATGACGAAACACACTGACGAGGCGACTAATCGCCACTTCCGGGAGGGCATCAAACTCGTCAAAAATCAAGATCAAGGGCTTAGTGAGAGTTTCTCGTTTAAATAACAGATGAAAGTCTTCTAACGTGTTGATAGTTATGTTCTTTAATCCTAATTTTTTCGTCAATTCCCGTGCAATAAGTTGAACCACCCGATTGACATCAGTGACTTCATAAAGAAATTGCAAACTGAGGATAACAACATCAAATTTTGTGTTTTGCTGAAGTTTAAAGAAAACTTTTTGCATGATCCAAGTTTTGCCTGTTTGACGCGGTGCCCAGACTGTGATGTAATGCCCCCCTTTATCGGGATTATCGCCCAATAATTCTTGATAAGCAAAATCAACTAATTCTTGACGGGGAACGTAATAATGTAGTTCTGGATCAACTGGTCCATAAGATGAAAATTTTCGCATCGTTCAAACCTTTTAAAGAATGGATAACTACTCAGCGGTTAGACTAGGTAGGGTGGGCAACGTGGGTGCAACGGTTTTTAATGAGGAAGGTGGGCAATCAAAGGACTTTGCCCACCCTACATGACTGAAGCGTTGAACTCCAAAAACAGTCTAAATCAAACCACTTTATTCCGCAAATAAACAGGTAATGCGTTTTCAGCACTGACGATTTGTCCTTCAGCAAAAGCCGCTAATGCTAACGGAATCATGGCACGCGCTTGGGGATAACTTTCATCTTCTTGAGAAAGCCCACATTTTGTAGCTAATATGTCCGCATAAATCGTCCAAGCACTACCGACACCATACCAATCCTCTACATTCGGCAGACTGATATGATGTGGCGCAGAAACGCTTTCTTCTCCTTCGCAGCGCATAATGCCTTGTTTATCAATAATATACATTCCCCAATACACTTCACTCATCCGCGCATCAATCGCTGCGAATACTTTCTTAGCACCATTTTCAATATAAGCGGCTTGCGCTAATGTGGCTAAAGAGGATATAGGGGCAACCGGAATATCTGCGGCAAAGGCAATACCTTGTGCAACGCCAGAGGCAATGCGTAAACCTGTAAAACTACCAGGACCTCTTCCAAAGGCGATCCCATCTAATTCTATCGGTTTTAATCCCGCTTCCGTCAGAAGCTCATCTGCCATCGGTAAAATCAAGGCGGCATGTTGACGAGGGGCGATTTCGTACCGTTCCGTTATTTCACCGTCTAAATGTAACGCACAGGAACAGGCTGGACTAGAAGCATCAAAAGCAAGTAGTTTCATCAGGCATAGTCTATCGGAAAAGTTAATACGTCGTTAATGTGAGAAGCCCCCGTCATTAACATTAATAAACGATCTAAACCCAACGCGACACCAGCACAATCGGGCAATCCGGCTTCAAGAGCCGCTAAAAAACGTTCATCCAGTGGATAAGTCGGCAAATTGAGGGCTTGTCTTTTAGCTAAATCTTGCACAAAGCGTTGACGCTGTTCAACGGGATCGGTTAATTCATAAAAACCATTTGCTAATTCAACACTTTGTACATATACTTCAAAACGTTCAGCCAGTTGCGGATTGTCCACCCGTTTTCGTGCTAAAGCCGCTTGATTGGCTGGAAAATCCTTAATGACGGTGGGGCAGTTTTGTCCTAATTGGTTTTCAATGTGATGTGAAAAAATAAATTGTAAACAGGTTTCACGATCCAAGCGATGCGCTTTTGAAAGACCAAATTTATCTGCATAGTTTTGTAAATCAGGCAGGGAACAGTTTAAAGGATGTAATCCAGTCTCATCTTCAAACACTTGGCTATAAGTTAAATGTTCGGCGGGGGGGCAATGCAATATATTCTGTAATAATTCATCGACTTCTTGGATCAAATCTTCTTGGTTAAAGCCAGGGCGATACCATTCTAATAAGGTAAATTCAGGATTATGCCACCGCCCAGATTCGCCATCACGGAAAACTTTGGTGATCTGAAAAATGGCTCCGATGTCCATAGCCAATAGCCGTTTCATCGCTAATTCTGGAGAACTGTGTAAAAACAAGGACTTAGATTTTTTTCCGTGATAATCTGTACAGAATGGCTCAATATGAGGATCAGGTACAGAGCCGGCAGAAAGTATGGGCGTTTCTACTTCTAATACTTGGCGTTCGGCAAAAAAATTGCGGAGTTCGCTATATAAATGTGCCCGAAGACGTAAGGTGTCTAAGTGGGCTGTTGGTTGCCATTTCATAAATTATACGACGCAGAGCGTCGGGGAAGGCATTCCCAAACGGAGTTTGGGAACGAGAACGAGAAGTTTCATAAATTATACGACGCAGAGCGTCGGGGAAGGCATTCCCAAACAGAGTTTGGGAACGAGAACGACGAGAACGAAAAAAACGCCCAAAGCTGAAGCGTTGGACTCCAAAATACCGTTTTTCGTTTATTTCGTCAATTCGTTGTACTCTTTATCAGTATATTCGCACAAATCCGCAATCACACATTCACAACATTTCGGTTTACGCGCAATACAAGTATAACGCCCTTGCAAAACCAGCCAATGATGCGCCTCTTTTCGATACTCTTTAGGAACACACGCCAATAACTTATCCTCAACTTGACGCACCGTTTTTCCGGGGGCTAAACCCGTTCGATTGGCGACTCTAAAAATATGCGTATCGACACCGATAGTCGGTTCCCCAAAAATACTATTTAAAATCACATTAGCCGTTTTTCGCCCTACGCCTGGTAATGCCTCCAAAGCCGCACGCTCATTCGGTACTTCAGCATCATGCTTTTTTATCAATATCTCACAGGTTTTAATGATATTGCGGGCTTTCATGTTAAACAATCCAATGGTTTTAATATATTCACGCAGCCCTTCTTCGCCCAACGCAAATATCGCTTGGGCGGTGTTAGCCACTTTAAACAATATCGCGGTGGCTTTATTAACCCCTTTATCAGTGGCTTGAGCGGAAAGGATAACGGCGATTAATAATTCAAAGGGCGTTGTATAATTCAGTTCCGTTTTCGGGTGAGGATTTTGCGCTTGTAGGCGAGAAAAAAGGTGATGATGTTGTTTTCTGTTCATATTAATGAGAATTTAATAAATCCCGAAATTAAACCTGACAGGTTTGGACATTCAAGTTTTGGAAGTGATTAAATCCTCATTTCTTAGGAATGAGAATTCAATAAGACCTGAAATTAAACCTGACAGGTTTTTAAAACCTGTCACTCAATGATCAAGTTTTATCGTTACCCCAAATAATAACTACAAGGATTGTATATAAAAAAGGATTTAAAAACCCAAACAATAACTACAAGGTTGGAGACAAAATTAGATCGGTTTTAATCCATTTAAGGTTCAAGTTTTTTGAAGAAAAACTTGAACCTCGAATCTGATATACAATCCTTGTAGTTACGGTTTTAATCCCTTCTTATATACAATCCTTGTAGTTATTTTTGGAAGACTAAAAACTTGATCATCAAGTGTCAGGTTTGCCTTTCCTTAACCATAACGCCCATCAATTCTGGGATAAATGAGTATGGGAAAGTAAATAATTGAGAACCAACCAAAGGCGAATATCCAAATGGATTGAGAGAGAGTAATCCAAAGTAGATAGAATGAACTATCTATTAAGGGAAAAATGACCCGAATGAGCGCACCGTAAAGGAGTAAAGCAAATATCCAGAACAATGAACGAGGCGGGGCGTATATATTTCTGCCGGTATGTCCAAGCGAAACACGCGCCATCATTCCTATCGTTATCATTCCGATGCCACCATAAACGAAAGCATGAAGAGCGAGGAAAACGGAAATACCGTTTAAAATCGTGAAGACTTTAAGCGTAAATCCAAGTACGAGAAAGGCGTAACCTAAGTAGAGAATCCATAATAAAGGTCTTTTCCAGATTCCCCGCGTGTACCAGCCTCCTAATCTGATTCCATGAATGAGGGCTGATAATCCAGCAAATCCCGCCGTAAAATAGCTGTTAGGATTTATCAGATCAGCTATCCCAAATAGCCAGAAAATGACAATATTACTTTTATCAACCCATTTCCAGTTTGTGACTTGAATCGGGTAATCCACCCCTTTTTCTATAAAGAATGGAATCACCTTTCTGCCCATAATGAAAATCAATGAGAGAATGAGGTATAAGCCGAGATATAAGCCATAATGAATACCGTGAAACAATATATCATAAGCGCCGAGATAAAATACAATATTGCTAATGAGTAATAAGAATAAATGCAAGACGAGGGCAAAACTTTTCCAATGTTTTGCTTTCAATAGCGGTAAAGAGATGGAGACGGTGAGTAAAAGAATAAATAAATTATCAGCGGCAGCTATGATGCTTAAAGGCACGCCAAAAAAGGGCAGAATCCGCGCAATGATCCAGAGCAAAAACAATAATAAAAGTGGATAACCATGAAGCGTTTGTATGCCTGTCCAGTTTTTTACGGCTGTTAAGAGAAAACCCGCAGCAACGGCTATACTGTACCCAAAAATCATTTCATGGGCGTGCCATGTCATTGGGGAAAAATGAGTGAAGGGCATACGCCAGCCAAGCGCGTATATACCCATCCAGATCAATATCGCTAAAAAAGCGAAACTGCTGGCTCCTATAAAAAAAGGTCTAAATCCTAAATGTAGAAATGCAAACTTCCCCGTATTTTTGGGGGGATCAATATCAAGAATTATGTTCGCCATTTGAATCCTTTGCAGCTATACTGAACGCGGTTATAAATAGTTACTCAGCCTTGAAGATAATAACTACAAGGATTATTTATAAGAAAGGATAGAAAAAACATTATAAATCAATTCGAGGTTTTAGTTTTTTTGAAGAAAAACTAAAACCTCGAATAGTTAATAAAAACAGCGTTCTTATCCTTTCTTATAAATAATCCTTGTAGTTATTGTGTTTGGGTTAAATATTAGTGTGATACTGAAACAATTATTTCACACTAACCATTTGACAATATTGTTTGCCCCATTCTAAGAAAACAGGGCTTTCCATCGGAGCGGCATATAAATAACCTTGTGCAAAATCGCAACCGTGATCACGTAGAAAATCCCGTTGTTCCACAGTTTCCACGCCTTCGGCAACAACGATTAAGCCCAGCGCATGTGCTATATCAATAGTTGAAACTGTAATCGCAGCATCTTCAGGTGAAGACATCACGCCTTGAATAAACGAGTTATCAATCTTAATACAATCCACTGGGAAAAGTTTAAGATAATCTAAAGAGCCATAACCGACACCAAAATCGTCAAGTGTGATGCGAATGCCCATATCTTTAAACGTTTTCAATGTTTTAATAATAGAGTCTTTTTCCTCTAAAAACAAGTTTTTGGTTAATTCCAATTCCAAATTTTCAGGGCTTAAACCCGATTTCTCAAGAGCTTCTCTAACGACATGGACTAAACGTTTACTACGAAATTGATGGGCAGATAAATTGACTGTGATCCGTTCGATTAATAAACCCGCATTTAACCAGGTTTTTAATTGTGAACAAGCCGTTTGCAATATCCATTCACCCAAACTAATGATAAACCCCGTATCTTCAAGTATCGGTAAAAATTCACCCGGTAAAATAAACTGTTCTTGGCTATGACGAAAACGAATCAACGCCTCTGTCGCAATTAATTTTTTGGAATATAAATCAATTTGCGGTTGATAAAACAGAATAAAGTCATTTCTTTTAACCGCCTGGTGTACATTGGTTTCAATTTGCAAACGTGAAAGTGCCTTTTCGTGCATCTCAGGATTAAACACTATATAACAAGATTTACAAACGACTTTAGCATGAGCCATCGCAATATTGGCATCACGTAGCAAATCGGTTGCCTCCTCTTGATTTTCATAATAGGCAATACCAATGCTGGCTAAAGTAATCACTTCATATTCACCCAGCGAAAAAGGTCCCGTTAATTGCTTATTAATAGTTGTCGCTAACTGAGTCGCATCAGACAAATTTTGCATTTCCAGCAAAATCATAAATTCACTACCAGAACGCGCAAGAACATCTTTTTCATCAAGACAATCCTGCAAACGTTCAGCAATTTTCATGAGTAACCAATCTCCCATATCATGCCCTAAGCTGATATTAATGACTTTGATTCTTTCTAACTCAAGAAATAATAGCGCAATATGATAGTTTTTTTCCTGCCGAACGCGAGAGATCGCTTTATCAACCATCTCTATAAAAAAATGACGATTAGGTAATCCCGTCAGTTGATCGCGCTTATTATTCAATTCGCCATCCAAGTTTTTAACGCTTGAATGTAATTCCAAATTTTGAGATTGATGCCCCTCAACCAATATCCGAACCACTTTATTTTTGAGATGAGTAATGGGATTCAATAAAAAAACAAGGGTTGATAATTGCCCATCGTTTTTTTGTATTTCAACTTCACAACGGGCAAAATTTCCCTGAGCGGCGACGGCAACGGCTGCTTTAATATCAGCTTGGGTTTGTTGGGAATGTATTGCAAAAGGCATTTCCCAAAACAATTGCCCTTGCATCGTATCACCATCTTCACCTATCAATGTCATGGCTTTCTGATTAAACTCCTGCAACGTACCATTAGGCTTGAGCAGAAGCATTATTTCAAGGGCTTTATTGAAAGTTTTTTGAAAAATACTTTTCTTTTTTTGCAATATTATCAGCTTAGACAAATAACGGAGGGTTTGCCTGAATAAAAACCAAGTCAATTGTTCTTTTGGCAGCACTTCAACCTGCGTTTTTTCCATCAATACAGGCTCGATACTTTCATTATGTTTAGTCAATAAAATTATCGGAATAATAGTATATTTTGATAACCAAATCAATATTTGCTGCTGTTGTACTTGTTCTGCCTTATAGCCTACCAGATAGATGTCATAACGCTTTTTTTTAATCTGTTTTAAGGCAATTTCATAATTCGGTGCCCAATCAATATTCAACGGATTCGTTTCTTCATCTAATATGCGGCGAATCTGAAGATAATCTTGAGCATTTTCTTCTATAAATAATGTATGCACTAAATTGACCTTTTGAATTAGTGATGAGTATAGCGAAGTTCTATCGGCTTCCTCCTACGCTCGCTTATTTCCAAACCGTTTGAACATGGCTTGATTGCGTGATAATTTGGTCACTGGTCAGAATCGGCACTTGCAAATGTTTGGCTGTACCCACTAAAATTCGGTCATGCAATTCAGGTACATCGTCAACGGTAGCGGCTGCTAAAACAACATCAGTATCTATAGGCACTAGCGTATAGTTTGGACTATTTGAAATAAGTGTAATCACCTCGGCTAAATCAACCGTTATTTTTTTAGCTTGCGCTAAATAGAGGATTTCCATTAAACTGATGGCTGAGATAAAGATAGTATGTTCTCCAGCATCCGCTTCTTGTAGAATCTTGCGGGCTTGTTGACCCAAACGACGATGTTTACGCAAATGGCGTATCAAAGCAACACTATCAGCTAAATAAACCATTAAATTTATCCTCAGTCTGTTTAGTCAATTGTTGTCGCAAAGCTCGGACCTCTTCATCTGTTACGTCAAAGTGTATGGCTTCCCACAAACCTTCAAGTATTACTGGTTGAGGGGCACTTTTCGGGCTCTCACGATATTTAAGATAGCCAACGAAGTCGAGTAATTCTGCCAGATTTTTGGATGATAACCACTTGACTTCTTGATAAAGTTGGTTTTGTAACGCTTGAACTCCAATCGCACTTTGAATCATTTCAGTTTCTCCTTTGGAATGGATTCAATATCATTTGTAACTACTCAGGGCAACCACAAGGGATTGCCCCTACATCAGAATATTTTCGTCAGTCTTCATGAGAATATTTCAGCCTAAAGTTTTTCTTCAAAAAACTTTAGGCTGAAATGTTGTAGG
>JAGLHR010000575.1 GCA_023143415.1 Thiomargarita sp.
ATGGTTGCCCTGAGTAGTTACCAATCCTTGTAGTTATGCTTAATGCAAATCAATTAAAATCCATTTCGTCAATCCACTATACTCTTATGACTACACCTACCGACACAGATGTACTCATTATTGGCAGCGGTGCCGCTGGCCTCAGCCTCGCGTTAGAATTAGCTGACCATGCCAAAGTTATCATATTATCAAAAGCGGCTCTTCAAAGCGGTTGCACCCAATATGCCCAAGGTGGCATTTCTGCCGTTTTAAGTGAAGATGACTCATTAACTTCACATGTCGAAGATACACTTAACGCTGGCGCGGGATTATGTGATCCTGAAATTGTCAATTTCACCGTTTCACAAGGCCCTGAGCGTATTGCTTGGCTCATTGAACAAGGGATGCCCTTTACTCAAGTCTATGATTCAAACGGGAATATTAACTACCACCTCACTCGCGAGGGCGGACATAGCCATCGTCGCGTGATACACGCCGAAGATGCCACAGGCAAAGCTATCGTTTCAACCTTATTAGCCAAAGTCAATGCACATCCAAATATTCGCCTTATAGAACACCACATAGCGATTGATTTAATTACGGGTGCCAAATTAGGCTTATCTACCCCCCGATGTTTAGGGGTATATATCTTAAATATCAACACAGGTAAAGTGATTGTTATCCGCACCCGTTTTACCGTATTAGCCAGTGGCGGTGCGGGTAAAGTTTATTTATACACCAGCAATCCAGATGTGGCGACTGGCGATGGTATTGCAATGGCATGGCGAGCAGGCTGTCGCGTTGCCAATATGGAATTTATCCAATTTCATCCCACCTGTTTATATCACCCCGACGCGAAATCTTTTTTAATTAGCGAAGCGATGCGCGGCGAGGGTGGCAAACTGAAATTACCTGATGGCAATTCTTTTATGTCGCGTTTTGACTCGCGTGCTGAACTCGCCCCCCGCGATATTGTCGCAAGAGCTATTGATCATGAAATGAAACGTCTCGGTTGTGATAGTGTCTTTCTTGACATCAGTCATAAGCCAAAGCAACTTATTCTTGAGCATTTTCCCAATATTTACCACCACTGTCTTGCACTCGGATATGATTTGACTAATCAACCCATTCCCGTTGTTCCAGCGGCTCATTATACTTGCGGTGGTGTGATGACAGATCGTAAAGGACGTACTGATATAGAAGGCTTATATGCGATAGGCGAAGTCGCATTTACAGGCTTACACGGGGCTAATCGTATGGCGAGTAATTCTTTACTCGAATGTTTAGTGTTTGCACATACAGCCAGTCTTGATATCCTTGCCCAATTGAAAGAAATTCATCCGCCTCCAGCTTTGCCCACCTGGGATGAAAGCCGTGTCACCAATTCTGATGAAGAAGTGGTGGTTTCACATAACTGGGATGAATTACGCCGTTTCATGTGGGACTATGTCGGCATTGTGCGAACGACCAAACGCCTACAACGCGCAAAGCGTCGTGTCGATTTATTACATGGCGAGATTTATGAATACTACAGCAACTTCCGTGTCACTAATGATTTGATTGAATTACGCAATTTGACCTTAGTCGCCGATTTAATTATTCGTTCAGCCCAACTTCGCCATGAGAGTCGAGGCTTACATTACACCCTTGATTATCCAGAAAAGAATCCTATCACACAAAATACAGTGCTGATACCTTGAATAATTGCTAATACTTGATGTTCTAGTTGGAAAGGCGTTTTTTGGAGAGACGTTTTTTGGAAAGGCGTTTTTTGGAGAGACGTTTTTTGAAAAGGCGTTTTTTGAAAAGGCGTTTTTTGGAGTCCAACGCTTTAGCTTTGGAATAGGAGTCCAACATTAACTTTGGAATAGGTATCCAACATTAACTTTGGAATAGGTATCCAACATTAACTTTGGAATAGGTATCCAACATTAACTTTGGAATTGGAGTCCAACATTAACTTTGGAATTGGAGTCCAACATTAACTTTGGAATTGGAGTCCAACGCTTTAGCTTTGGAATTGGACTCCAACGCTTTAGCTTTGGAAGTGGATTGGCGCGGGGCAAAGCA
>JAGLHR010000576.1 GCA_023143415.1 Thiomargarita sp.
ACTCAACCTAAAAGAGCCGCACCCATATAAATTGGGGCGTAATCTAAAAAAATTGTATTAGTTAATCCCACATTTTTTGCATATAAATTACCATAAAAGCAATAAAAACCGGGAATGATATATACATTGTGACAATGGGTCAGCCATCTTTTTATAATGTTTCTTACAAAAGGTAAAACTAACAAAAATTTTGTGAATAATATACCTTGAATAAACTTATTTTTTCTAGGTATTCCATTCTCAAAAATTATTGGGGTTTTATCTACTTCTGTCATTTTTTGGAACTCCGTTTTCAAGATACCAGTCAATAGTCATTCTAACACCGTCGCTGTGAGCCAGGGAGAGCCGATAGGCGGTGGCGAATAGCCTCTCTGGTAGCCAGAGCACTTTTTGTGAAAAGTGCAAGACGGCGTCAAGTCATTGGGGTAGCTGGACTTTGCCCTTTGAGGGCAAAGACAGCGGACACAGGACGGCCAGAGCATTCGCTGCGAGCCAGGGAAAGCCGATAGGCGGGGGCGAGTAGTCTCTGGTAGCCAGAGCACTTTTTTGCTAAAGTAAAGTCGGCGTAGAGCCATTGAGGTAGCTGGGCCTTGCCCCTTGTGGGGCAAGGACAGCGGACGCAGGGCGGCCAGAGCATTACATCCTGGTGCGGTGGGCAAAGAACAGACAGGGAAGTCATTTTTGTAAGTGCTTTGCCCCGCGCCAATCATTCCAGCCTGGTGCGGTGGGCAAAGAGCGAACAGGGAAGCCATTTTTGCAAGTGCTTTGCCCCGCGCCAATCCACTTTTGAAATCAACATTGGGTTGCCAGCCCAAAATCTCTTTGCCTTTACTACCCTCCACCGTTTCTCGTTCCCTTCGAGGCGAAAGTTTTTTATTTAAAAAAACTTTCGCCTCGAACTCTGTTTGGGAACGCCTTCCTCGACGTTCTGCGTCGAGTGCCTAAACGAGTTTAGAAATCCGATTTTTTCAAAAAATCGGATTTCTAAGCTCGAAACGCACGATGTTTTAAAAAATCAGATTTTTGAAAAGGATTTCTAAACCTAAACTCGAAAAAGCGATTTTTGCGAGATCATATTATACATTTTTCCCTAATATTGGTCAAATTTTGTTTCAGAACGGGGATGAAAACAAATCTTTACACCCATTAAAAAAGTAATGAAATTAATCGTTCTCATTTATTATAAGCCATTTTCAGAACATTGACTTTTTTTCCGATTTTTAAATTTGCTAAATAACTTGTTTCAAATTTTCAATTAATGTATAATAAAAAAATAAATTATGAATATAAGCGGTAGTCGATAATAATTTGACCAATGGAGAAGTGATATGATTGAAGTGATTCCGCTCAAATACGGTAGCATGTTTAAACGTGTTTTCAGTCAACCTAAAGTCTTTAATCAGTTTGCTAAAGACATTCTAGGCATTGAATTAAACATCACCAAAGTGCATACCGAATACGAATACCCCGAACCTATCGGTTTCGTGCGTAGTCGGTATGATCTCTTTGCGGAGGATGCAGAACAGCGAATTATCGTAGAAATTCAACATGTCAAAGAAGAAGACTTTTTTGACCGTTTTCTTTATTATCACCTGATCAGCATGGTGGAACAAGTCAGTGGTTTCGACGAATACGGTTTTGAACGCACGGTCTATACCATCGTCATGCTAACCAGCGTTCCGCGTGATGGCAGTATCAATTTTAGTTGTGCAATTAGCGACATGAGTCCCGTGGACGAATGGGGAAACAAGGTATCAGTTTATCCCCATCGTCTGGTTTTTCTCTCACCACGCAAGGTCAATGAACAGACACCGCCTGCGGTACGCAAATGGCTTGACTTTATCGCCGATTCGCTAAATGGAACAGTAGAAGAAAGCCTCTACAGCGAAGTCCTGTTTCAACAAATGATCGAAGATATTCGTAAGCGGACGATTGACCCAGATATCCTATCAGAAATTAAGGATGAAGCGGCTTGGGAAAAAGCCAAAGCCCGTTTTGCCAGAGAAGGACGGGAAGAAGGACTAGAGAAAGGCTGGGAAGAAGGCTGGGAAATTGGACAGGAAGAAGGACAGAAAAAAGGAATTGAAAAAGGAATTGAAAAAGGACGGAAAGAAGGACTTGAAGAAGGACGGAAAGAAGGAGAAAATAAGGTATTAGCTCAACAACGTCAAACGGTTATTCAAGCCAAACAAATGGGTATGGAAATCACTGCTATTGCCACACTGGTTGGATTAACGGAAAGTGAAGTCCAGGAAGTGCTGAATCAGTAACGTTGCGAATCTAAAACTTTCTCGTTCCCAAACTCCGTTTGGGAATGCCTTATCCGAGGAATTAACATGAAATAAACTCTCCAACTAGACCTGACAGGTTTTGGAAACCTGTCAGGTCTGATTCAACATGGTGGAATTGATTTCATGCACGTTCCTTAGTTTATGGTAACTGTTCCAAAGCTGAAGCGTTGGACTCCAAAACACACCCAAAGCTGAAGCGTTGGACTCCATTATTTATAACCGTACATTCACCGGCACACCATGCCATTCCAACTTCATTTCTTGAGGTGACATGCCACAAGCTAATCCCACCAATTCAGGTAAAAATAAAACGGGCAATTGGAAATCTCCCCCAGTGGCAGCGACGGCTTTGTTTTGAAGACCGTCCAAGTTCTTGAAACATAACGGGCAGGATGTGACCATTAGATCGACATCCTTTTTTTGCGCTCCTTTCAGCACATCGCCTGTCATCTTTAAGGACAATTTATTGTTAGGCCAAACCAAATGGTAGCCACAACAATCATTACGGGTGTCATAATCGACAATTTCCACCCCTAATACTTTTAGTATATCTTCCAAAGAAGTGGGGTTGTCTGAGGATTCATAGTTCTGAATATCTCCAGGATTGCGCGTATGACAACCATAATAGGAAGCAACCCGCAGTCCATTCAGCGGATTAGTGACTCGCTCCTTGAGTTTCTCTAAACCGACATCTTGAGCCAACATCCACAAAGTATGGGTGATTTTACATTCTCCTTTGTACTCCATGTCATCTTCGGCTAAGATTTCATTGACTTGTTTAAACAATTTCTTGTCTTCACCGAGTCGTTTTTGTACATTGGAGATAACATTGAAACAAGTTGAACAGGGCGTATAAAAAGGCAAACCCATTTTTTCAGCCGCCGCCATATTACGGGCATTGATCGCCAGTGAAGTCAGTTCTGAGCGTTCTTCGATGACCCCAGCACCACAACAAACGGCATCATCAATGAGATGGATTTTAATATCAACCTTATCAAAAACCTTTTCCAGAATTTCAAAAAACCGGGCATCTGCGCCCTGAAAGCAGCATCCAGAATAGAACGCATAGTGCATGTAACCGTCATCATACTGTTTATCAGCCATTATGTTTTTTCTCCTTTTTTCTTCCCTTCAATTTCACGAACCTTGGCATAAATCTTTGCCGCCCCAGATTGACCCGGCAATGAACATACTTGTCGTGTGGGTTCCATACCGTGTTTCCTTAAACCCGCTTCAGCGGCTTCAATCGCCGCCCAGCCCTTGGTACCATGAACGATGACGGGTAACATGGGTTTATTGACTTGACCAATTCTTTCGACATCATCAGTATAAGCCTTCGCACGGCGAGAACCGGGGGAATCATGAATCCCGGCATCTATTGATATACGGCGCATATCTCTGATAGAATCGGCTGGGCGAGTGTCTTTCGGACAGACTTTGATGCACTTACGGCATTGTACGCAAGACCATAAACCTTGATCCATTGCCGCCTGAAAACGCATACCACGAAAATCATCCCGTGGATCGACAGAAAACCGGTACGCTTTCGCTATCGTCAATGGACCCGCATAATTGCTATCTGCTTTGACGGCAGAACAAGCAGAATAACAGGAACCACATAAAATACAGTCGGTCATCAAACCAAATGCGTCTAGCTCTTCCTGAGACATGAGGGATTCTTGTTCTAATGTTTCAGGAACGCGATCCTTGTTTTCCACCAGATAAGGGTGCATTTTAGCCAGTTTTTCTATAACCGGATCAATATCGACCACCAAATCTCGGATAATAGGCAGATTAGCCATCGGTGTGATTGTCACTGTGGCTTTGCCAAAATCCTTGAGGATAGGCATCAATTGTGTGCTACAAGCCAAAACGGTCTTATTATTAACGCGCAAGGCACAAGAACCACAGATGGAAGAACGACAAAAGGCACGGAAAGTCAGTGAACTATCCTGTGTATTTTTGATATGACGCAAAACTTCCAAAATGGTCATCCCTGTTTCGACTTCCATTTTGAAATTATCAAAATAGGGAGAACGATCCTTGCCGGGCGTAAAGCGTTGAATACGGATATTGGAAAGTATCTTTTCCCGTACCGGAGTGATTTTTTCAGTCATAAAAAACTCCTCTTAATAAGTGCGTGCTTCTGGTTGAAAACGGGTAATGGTGACGGGATCAAAATGCAAAACGGGACGCTCATCGCTACCTCTTGTTGCGACAGTATGAACCAACCAAGATTTATCATCGCGTTCTGGAAAATCTTCCCTGGAATGTGCACCTCTGGATTCTGTACGTTCTAATGCGCCTTTCGCGACTACTTCAGCTAAATCCAACATGTTTTCAAGTTCCAGTGCCGCAACCAATTCCGTGTTGAATACTTTGCATTTATCTTTGACTTTCAAGCGTTTATAACGCGCTTTGAGTTCAACTAAATCCTCGACGGCTTCTGTCAAATCGGTAGCGTTCCTGTAAATGCCCGCTTTGTTTGCCATTATATTAGCCATATCTCGGCGAATATCTGCCAATTTTTCTTCGCTCTCACCTTCCATCAGCGATTTAATACGAGTTTCAGCAGAAGCCAGTATATCTTTTGGCATAGAAGGTAAATCAACACTACGAGCATATTCCAAAGCATGGTTACCTGCTCTGCGCCCAAAAACGAGAATATCTAAAAGTGAATTACCGCCAAGTCGATTAGCACCATGTACGGAAACACAGCCTGATTCACCTGCTGCATAGACTCCTTCTATCGAAGTCAAGCCATTAATATCGGTATGGATGCCGCCCATAGAATAATGGGCTGTGGGTTTAATGGGAATGGGTTCTTCTATCGGATCAACTCCCTCAAAATCAATACAAAGTTGACGGATCTGTGGCAAACGTTCAGAAATTTTTTCTTCACCCAAATGGGTCAAGTCAAGAAATACTTCACCTTCAGGACCGCCTCTGCCCTGACGTACTTCTGTTTCAATCGCGCGGGAGACCAGATCGCGGGGACCCAGTTCCATTTTATCAGGCGCGTAACGGGTCATAAAGCGTTCTCCCAACCCATTGAGCAAAAAACCGCCTTCACCACGCGCACCTTCACTCATTAAAATGCCGGTACGTCGCAAGCCTGTCGGATGAAATTGAACAAACTCCATATCTTTCAGTGGCAATCCGGCTCGATAGGCAATCGCCAAACCGTCACCAGTGTTGCCATAAGCGTTAGAAGTTCTGTTCCAGTAGATACGTCCATAGCCGCCCGTTGCCAAAATCACCGCCTTGGCTTGAATGGTATGCAGTTTACCTGTGCGAGTATCTAGGGCATTAACCCCTTGACAACGTTTTCCATCATGCAATAATGAAATGGTCAACCATTCATTGAAATAATCAACGCCATGTCGCAAGCCCTGCTCATAAAGCGTGTGTAACATCACATGCCCAATTTTATCAGCAGCGTAGCAAGCACGGGGTTTGGACGCACCACCAAAGGGCCGTTGGGCAATTTTACCTTCCGCTGTACGGTCAAAAGGACAACCCCAATGCTCCATTTCTCGTATGACTTCAGGTGCTTCACGACAGAGCAATTCGGCTGCGTCTTGATCAGCCAGATAGTCTGAGCCTTTTACGGTGTCAAACCAATGTTGTTCCCAAGTGTCCGTCGGGTCTTTATTGGCTAAAGCGGCATTAACACCACCTTGCGCAGCGCTCGTGTGTGAACGGGTTGGATAGACTTTGGTTAAGACTGCAACTCGTAAGTCCTCTTCCATCCTGGATTTAAGTGCAGCGTATAAACCCGCTCCACCAGAACCCACGATTAAAACATCATAAGTTAGCATAGGCTAAAGCCTCCTTCGTATTTCAAGTTTTCACTTGACATAAGTTTTAACTTAGGTAAGTGATGTTACGCACTATGTTTCCAAG